>QHPN01000024.1:0-9563 GCA_003219115.1 Verrucomicrobiota bacterium
TTTTGTCGTAATCCTCTGCAGTAATTCCCCTTTGGAGTGCACGCCGGAACTATGACCCGGCAGGGCCACTTCCGATAGCTGGACGAAGGGCGGCTATCCCCGCCGACCTTGTCAAGCGGCAGGGTGATAGTGGGGGTCTGCTTTGGGGCGATTGCGTTGAAAAACTAAGTGTTGCACGCGTTCGAGGGCGCTGATTCACTCCGGTTGTGGGGCGGGGGTGAAGTGCAATGATGGGGGAACGGCGAGTCCAACAAGAGGCTCTGTTTTACGAGTTTTCGCTCGAGCGGCATGTGCCGGAGAAGCACTTGCTGCGGTCGATCGATCGCTACGTCGAACTCGACGGGCTGCGGCAGGAATTGGCGCCGTTCTACAGCGAGATGGGTCGGCCATCGATCGACCCGGAGCTGCTGATTCGCATGCTGATCGTCGGCTACTGCTTTGGCATCCGCTCGGAGCGGCGATTGTGCGAGGAGGTGCACCTCAACCTGGCGTATCGCTGGTTTTGTGGATTGGGTCTCGACGGCGAAGTGCCCGATCATTCGACCTTCTCGAAGAACCGCCACGGCCGCTTCCGCAACAGCGATCTGCTGCGGCGCTTGTTCGAGACGGTCCTGCAACGGTGCATCGATGAGGACTTGGTCGGCGGTGAAGGCTTCGCCGTTGATGCCAGTCTGATCCAGGCCGATGCCAGCGACCGCACCCGTGTCGAGGGGACCGCGGGTCTGCCGCCGGGATCGGCCGGCCGCGCCGTCGAGGAATATCTTGGCGTCCTCGATGATGCCGCGTTCGGCGCCGCAACCGAGGTGACGCCCAAGTTCATCGCACCGGCCGACCCGGCGACGCGGTGGACCGCGGCGCATCGCGGGCCCGCGTTCTTTGCCTATTCGGCCAACTACCTGATCGATACGGACCACGCGATCATCGTCGATGTTGAAGCAACGACCGCGATCCGTCAGGCCGAGACGACGGCGGCCAAGCGCATGGTCGAGCGGTCGATTACACGCTTCGACCTCTACCCCGAGCGCCTCATCGGCGACACCGCCTATGGAACGGCCGAGATGCTGAACTGGCTGGTCAATGAGCAGGGGATCGAGCCGCACATCCCCGTGTTCGACAAATCCCAGCATACCGACGGCACCTTCTCGCGCGAGGACTTTGCCTATGACCACAAGCGCGACTGCTATATCTGCCCTGCCGGGAAGGAACTCAGGCAGCGCCAAAAAATCTATCGAGTGCCGCGCCCTCTTGTCGATGAGGACGGCATGATGCGCTATCGCGCCAGCAAGCTGGATTGCGAGTCTTGTTCCTTGAAACCGCAGTGCTGTCCGAAGGCACCCGCCCGCAAGATCCCGCGCTCCATCCATGAGGGCGCTCGCGACATGGCGCGCGACATCGCCAAGACCGAGGGGTACAGGACCTCGCGATGTCAGCGCAAAAAGGTCGAGATGCTGTTCGCCCACCTCAAACGCATCTTGAAACTCGATCGGCTGCGATTACGCGGCCCAAACGGCGCCCGCGACGAATTCCACCTCGCCGCCACCGCCCAAAACCTCCGCAAGCTCGCCATGCTGATCCCAATGCCAACGCCGACCTCAGCAACCTGAGGCGACGCGCCGCTCACGAACATGGTCGCGACCGCCGATCCCCGCCGCCGCAGTACTTCAAAACAGACTTCTTCAACGGAATCGCCCCAAAGCAGCCGTTCGCCGTACGAATGCGGTTGTGCGCCGACAGCTATTTGCGGGATCTAGCCGTTGATCAGGTATCGGCGAATGGTCGCATTCGGCGCTGCGCGGGAGCTACATGCGAGATTGCATGCTTCGGGTTTTGGCCCACAAGCCGATGTTGCGCAGACCCGGTCAGGGCGTCGGCACGGCGGCCGGAAAGGAGACGTCGCATTGCGAGCCCCCGCGGCCGAGCGCCGCTACGCAGACTCTCGCGGTCGCTCCGCGTCACCCGGCCGCGCTCCAACGTTCGCTTGATTGTCCATGGCACACCTCTCGTGCGGAAATCGTCCGCTTGCGAGGTGTCCCAATCAACCGTGGTGCGGGGGACGGTAAAGCTGAGACAGCCCAAACTAATCAGCATGATTCGCCTCGGAGTCGTTTGCGAGTATCCACTGCGTAATGTCCAAGGGCTCGCGTCTGATCTGTATTCGGCCTTATCGTTTCCTCGAATCGCTGCCAATCGACCGGTTTCATATCAGCTAGCTCCAGCACTTCGAAGCTCGGTTCTTGATAGCACTCGCGCAGGATTGGCTGCACCTGAAACAGCGGCCGCCTGATGTGGAATTCGACAGGAGAATTCGTTCGGGTCAGCCGGATATTCGTGAAGAGCGGGCCAAACCAGGTATCGGTCTCAATCACACCTTCAAAATTCTCATACCCTTGGGTTCTTGGAATGTTTACTGCACCGCGAGATAGCAATGCCCAGCGAGGCGCCGTGCGAGCTAAATAGCCGCTCCAGATCTGGACCACGCCAGGGAGACTACCTTGGACAAGAAAGGGTGGCGCGAGCGTCGCGACATCCGCGGGTGCAACTTTCTTAAACGCTTCGATGAAACCGGGATACTGAGCACCGCGTAACGCATACCATTCATCAGCTCCCCCATAAGTCCAGGCGATCTCGGTGCCATCCCACCACAGGCTGAAGCTGAGCGGAGGATACATATACCACCCGAAAGCTGATGCGCTCGCAATAGCCTCGCAATAACGATACGCATTGACGGGCAGCGTGCCATCTGCAGAACGATCCGCACGCCGTGGCACGGGAGCATCAGGGATTAGCCGATAGAACTGGCAAACAACTGGATCTGTGGTCTCCCGCATGTTTAGCTCGCTCCTGCACAGCACCAGAAGGTAAGTTTCGGCGAGAAGCGCCTCGATAATCGGAACTTGTCTTTCGTGTCCAACTCCTTTTCAGGACAGATGGGTCGGTTTTTTCTAGTTGTGAACAACACTCTATGCTGAGGGCGCGCGCTTTCTCCAACCGAAAAAATAGGAGAGTATCGAGCGTATCAACCCCGTGTCGGAACCCCTGCTCTCTCGAAGGCCTCGCAGTAAAGCTCCCCCAGCGTGGCGGTATACGCGGGCGATCTGCGCCGAAACTGCTGCACCGTAAACGTCGGCTCCAAGAGCCGAAGCTGATTAGCTGGGCTTCGGGCCTCGGTTTCCCGTCCTGAAAGCACCAAGGCCAACACAAGCGCCTTGTAGGCTGCGGTATAGCCTCGGTTTTCGCTTATGCATCGCATGGCGAATTCAACCGCGCGCGCGTACTGGCCGTCAGCAAGGTAGGCTAGACTCGCTCCACCGCTGTACGCACAGACCAACGGGTCGTATGGAGAGAGGTCCATTGCCCGGACGACGTTCTGGACCGCTTGCGATCCGTTGCCGATCCAGGCGTGCGTGTATGCGCTCCATAGCCACGCTCGGGAGGCGTTTGGATTTACTTGGAATGCCTTCTCAAAACAGGACAACGCCAGCTCGAAGTCTTTGTAAAAATAGGAGTTAACGTGCCCTTTCACCGCGAAGGCCATCGGCTCTGCGGGGTCACATTCTACGGCCCGCTTTGCGTACCGATCAGCTTGGACAGCGTCGTGCGCTTCATCCGCCGACCAACCCTGACCAACCCGCATCACGTGCCAATGAGCAAGCCAAGCGAGTGCAGCAGCATAATCGGGTTCCCTCTCGATGGCCTCCTCCAATAAACGTTCCGCGCTCTCGAATACGCTGCGCAGTGGACTGTGCATACTTTCCTGCGCTCGCAAAAAAAGGTCGTACGCTCCCTGATGTGCGGGATGTTTAATCCGCACACGCTTCAATTCGGCCGAACGCACGTGTGGAGCTACCGACCGAACTATCTTCTCCGCCAAACGGCTTTGAACCTCCAGCAGGTCGAGGAACTTTTCATCGATTCTCGAAATCCACAACGTCACGCCAGTGACTGCATCGGTCAGGGTAACAATTAATCGCAATCTATCAGCTATGATCCGTATACTACCCGATAGCACGTATCGCACCCCTAACGCTTCGCCAACGCCTTCAGGGGGCCGATCTATTTGGAAGCTTGCCGCCGATACCCTTGACACAACAAACAGGTCAGGTATGCGCGCTAATGCCTCGACGAGATCTTCAACCAGTCCTTCCGAAACATAATTATGAGCGAATTCCCCGGACAAATTCCGGAGCGGCAAAACGGCTATCGATGGTTGGAGGTAAACCGGTGTTTGCGTAGCGCTATCGCTGCCACTTGCGTACAGTTGTGCCGCTGAGAGCTCTTCTGAAGGATGCCCATTCTGCCCGAGAGATTGCGTGGCCCTCGCGGCCCGGGCGCGCGATCCAAGGCGGATTGCCTCGTACAGTGCCGCGGTCTTCTCGGACGGCGGGACCCCTAAACTGGTGCTTAGAACCCGCTGAAAGCGTTCGTACTCCCGGATCGCCTGGCTGTGCTCCCCCAAATCCACAAAGGCTGTCATCAAGCTCCGAACGGCAGCCTCATGACTCGGTACGACGTTTAGCAGCTTCCGCGCTGCGGCAGCTCGGAGTTCGGGCGCCGCGCCTTCGATTGTGAGCTCGTCAAGCTCCTTTTCTAGACGGGTCTGCCAAAAGTGCTCGAGCCGGGTACGCTCGCCGACTAGCCAATGATCGAACGCCGGAGAAAGACCGTAGAGCCCTTCGAGGAGCATATCGGGTTGCTCCGGCATCTCAAACGCATCGACCCAGTAACCGGAAACATCGAGGCGGACCGTGTCATGATCTTTCTCGAGCTGCCAGTAGCCTGTTCGATTCAACTCGTTTAAGGCATGTCGCAAGCTTTCCCTTGCTTGTGCCTCGCCCGAGCGATCCCAAATCATTCCCGCTACACGGTTCCGTAACAAGCCTTCGCCTTGCGTCAAAATTAAGTACGCTAACACGGCCTGCGTTTTTTTTGCCCGAGGCAGAATATTCTCGCCAGACAAACCGATTGCTCGCATCCTACCGAGAAGATGAACTCGCACCTCTCTTTTGGTAATCGGATCCGGGCGCGTCCCGGCTTTACGTCTGAATTTCGTTACATTATTCACGGCGCGCTTCCTCTCGCCCTGCTGCGCATCCGATTAACTCTCGTGTTCTGAACCTTTTTGCTCCTCGAGGTCAACGGGCCTCGATGCTCCTCTCATGCCGCTAATACCATACTCGGATCTGCTAAAATTGGCGACCTGCCCGTCGAACCAAACTGCGCCTCCGACCATTAGTCCGCATTCTCTTGACCCTCGGTCCTGGGGAGGGTGAAGCCCAAGCAGCACTCTGAGCAAGGGAGCACTCTAGATTCGCGAAAAGCGGACTGAGGACCATTCGCAGGGCGATGACGCCTTGATTAAGACTCTGTATTCGGCAAGCAAGCCGCACGTAGGTTGCTCGCTCGGCCGGCCTGCGAATTCTAGGAGAGAGATGAATCAACGCTTAGCCATCAACCTGATCGTCGGCCAGGGTATCTTCTTTCTCGTTGAAACCGCCATGGTTCATCACCTTGGCGGACGCATTCCGATCCTCCAACTAGCGTTGCTCCGTGCAACAGGGGGTGTCGTCATAGCGACCGCAATCGCGTGGAGCTCGAGTGCATCGCTTCGAACGAAGCAAATAAAGCTGCACCTCTTCCGTGGTGGCGTGGCGCTCGGTTATTTGTGGGTGCTGATGTATTCGTTTGGCACCCTTCCATTCGCCGATGCGACGGCACTCAGCTACACGCAAGTTGCTTACATCACTGTGTTTTCGGCGCTCATACTCCGGGAATCTGTTGTGCTGCGTCGATGGATGGCTACCGCGGTCTGCCTGACCGGTGCATTGCTTATCGCTCAACCATCATTCCACGATTGGAACGTCTCATATTTCCTCGTCCTGGGAGGCACCAGCCTCAACGGCCTTACGTTTGTCCTTAATCGCTACGCCCAACAGCAAGACAATGAGGTCACCACCATGTTCTACGTGAATCTCGTCTCGGCAATCGGTGGCTTCTGCCTGATCCCGGCTTTCAGCGCTCCCATTGAAATCCCCGACACATCGGCCGCGCTCTGGTTATCGGGAGTTTTTCTTTTCGGGCCGCTGGGGGTTTATCTGGGCATTGTTGCAGTCAAACATGCCGAGGCGTCGACGCTCGCCCCCTACACGTTGGTCCGGCTAGTGGTCGGGGTTCTAAGTGGATTTCTCGTCTTTCATGAAACACCAGCTCTTCCGAGCATTTTCGGTGCGATGCTGATTTTGATAAGCTGTGCGCTAGCCGTTCGGACACGGGCGAGCACTGACCACTGAATGCCGTACACCGTACTTAGATCTACGGGTGCATTGCGAACTTAGCCGCTACCCTTGTTTTCCGTGTATTTGGATCGTCATCCATGTTACGTAAAAAATTAGTGATTGGCGAACAAAGTTGGCAACGTTCCACAAACAAAGCGCTCAAAGCGGAAACGAGAGCACGCAATAGATCCTTACCGGCGGCTAAAAGATGAAATACTTTTCTGTCGGGCAAAGATGGGTAGCCAGATATGGCATATTTGGCGCGTTTTTTGGCGAGGTCATCGAAATCTCTGGCGAGGGCCGATATGGTGTAGTCGTCATCACCGATGAGTGTGGAAATGAGATGGACGAATACACCGGGAGTGCTTCGGAGTTCCAATCGTCGGGCGAGTGGCAACTAGCTGATCATAGCCTGCCCCGGCGCTGAGCGGACACCTATCCACGATGTTGAACTGATCTCGCCGCGAAGGGATCTTGAGCAAGGGGACCGAAACGATCGCGCGACATTGTCCAGAAGCGCGATAGCCGCTCCAAAGCGGCTAGCGCCCCCTGCAGATCAGACTCTGTGATATTTGTATGGCTGAGCATCTCAGTGTGCCGCGTGTACATACTGACAAGGCGGTCCCGCAACAGGTGTCCCTTGTTGGTTAGCTTAACGCGAATCGAGCGTAGATCGTGGACCGAACGTTCAGCGTCGAGATAACCGGTTTCGACCATCTTTTTTACGTTGTAGGAGACATTTGACCCCAGATAACAGCCACGTAGCGTCAACTCACCGATCGTCATCTCAGCATGATTGATGTTGAATAACATCAATGCCTGCACATTATTAATGTCGCGAGCTCCTAAGGTCTCGAGCTCTATTTTCACGAGCTCCAGCAACTGACGATGAAGGAGCTCAATACGGGAAATCAGCTCAAGATAGTCGTTCGCCATCGTTAACCTGTATGCTGGTCCGCCGCTCCACGAGGGGTGCGCGGAGATCACGACTCTCAAGCTCTATACTGGTCGCCGGCCAGGTGCGCTTCCGGGAAAAATCCCGGAAAAAATCCGGAAAAGCTAAAAAGCGAGACGCTTTTCCCGCTATTTACCCAGGTTTCTTACCGGGTGGCTTCCCAGTGAACATGTCATCCTCCTCACCGAGACTGGTCGAGCCAGTCCCGCCTCAGGAGGAAATCATGGCAAAGTTGATCAATCAGAACGAATGCCCGCCTCTGCATCAGCGTGACGACAGGAGGCTCGAAAAGGACTTGAATACCCCAGAGTTTCCGTCTCTACACCGTCCCGTTGCTAGTATCCGCGATCCGGGAACAGTGAGGCTCGGAGACGGCTTTATAACGGCAGAATTTCCGCCTCAAATATAAACCGTTTGTGAGCCGCTGCGGTGCCGGGGTGCAGAGTTTCCGCAGGTGAACCGGATTGTAAGTTCATCTGTTCAAGCAGGCGCGCCGGGACCGCGGCTCGAGTACCTGGAATGCGCCCATTATATACCGCGACCTTTCGGGAAGGAGGTGAGCCGCCTGTTGACTTTCGAATAGGCGATGGGGAACTGAGGCGAGGCATTCGCAATCGAACCCTTCTAGCTTCGAGCGGTTTATGAGCGCAACCAATCCGCGGTTATGCGCATGTATGCGCATGGGCCACCAATGGCGAAAGGTCCGCAACGGCTTTGAACCCGGGCCTCGGCGATTTGCTCTCGGGAGGTCCGCTATCGGCGCATCCACGTCATTGCCGGGCATTCGGGCGAAGGTCCGTTCATCGTTCGCTTTGCAGACCTCTGCCAACGCGACGGCATTTGATTTTAGGCTACGCTTAGCGCCCACCGAGTATCCGACGAATCTGACGCTCGCTTAAATCGAGCGAACCGATTTGCTCAAGTTGCCACAGGAGCCCGCGCTCTCCCGCTGTAGCTCGATCGCCAGGCTGGGCACGATAACGACGCGCCTTTTGACGGATTGCTGAAGCTTGTTTCCGGAGCGATCCGTCGCCCGCCAGATCGCGCACAATCCGGTCGCGACGATCGCGTGAGGGCTCGATCCGGAAGGCGTCAGCGACACGACCATCCGGATGCTCCACCGCGTCAGCTACACGGCTCGCGAGTTCACGAGCATCTGCCGGATCGGCAATGCGCCATACCCGATCGACCAATTTCACGATGTGGAGGGCCGCGGCGACGGTCACAGATTCGTCGCTCATCGCCGATCCACTTCAGCGGGCGGTTTTAAGCCCATGTCGAGAATTGCTCGGCGAGCTGTGCCTCGCCATCGCTCGCCGTATTTGATTAAGCAGGCAAAATTCCGGTCAACATGAACGCGGTTACCGTCGATTTGATCGAGCGCTTCAGATTGATCTATTGGCCGGCGACAGCCCGCGCAAATATCGACCGAGAGCCGTTCGCCATGCTCTTTATGCCACCGGTTCTCGATCTCGCCCCAAGCGAGACGCTCGGCTTCGGCGCGGGTATAGCCGCCATCGTATTCGCGAATTGCGGCGCGCTCCTCGAACTCGTCGCGCCACCGCTGAACTTTAGACGGTTTAGACACTACAAGGACCGCGATCAGTTCGGCCTTGTGCTGTCGAAGGGAAGCGAGAAGGTCGGGCGGCATCTCGCAATCCGCCTCCACGATGAGATCGGCGCCCTCCACCTCGATCGATAAACCGGCGGCCCGCGCATCCTCGATCAGGCGCTGCGCAATCATAGCCGAACCCTCATGCGCTCACTTTTCCGGGGCTCCCCCGGTTTTTCAACCGTCACACCGTCACAACCCGCAGGATTGCTGGGCTTTTCGGTCATTTCCAATCCGTCACACGTATTGGTCTGTGACGGTTGGGAATCACCCCAAAACCCTATGGTTTCCGCCACTTGTGACGGTGTGACGGATGGATTCTGGGGTTGCGGGAGGTAGCGAGTGAAAACGTCGGTGAATTGCTCCAGCTCGTAGCCCTTGGCGGTGTCATCGGAGCCGGTCCCGAACCGAACCGTTTTCGGGATGATGTGATCGCTGGCGAGCATTCGGGCGAGGCTGTTCGCCGACAGCGGTTTTCCGCTCCTGCCGTATTCCGCCCAAGGATGCCCCTCTATTGAGACCAGCGCTGCCGCGAGGTCGGCAGACTTGATCTTGTCCGCCTGCCTTTCGGCGAACACATCGCGGATATCAGCGAGGAGCCCAACGCGCTTTGCCTGATCGGCATCTACCGTCTGGGCGGCAATCCCCCGAGCCCGTTCCGGCCAGTCGCCGCCCGCTGCCTCGGCGATTGCCAACAACGGCCGCCAATTGTCGGCAGCGCGGT
>QHPN01000024.1:9652-10161 GCA_003219115.1 Verrucomicrobiota bacterium
CGGAAACTCTCGACCGCCTCGTCCGCCCGCTTGCGCTTCAACGCGATCGAGATAGAGCGATCGGCCAGGGTTCCCGGAAGATTGCCGATCATGGCGATGGCCGCCGGCGCAAAGGTGGAGAACTCCCGAACCTCCATCGCTTCACCAACAACCCGGATCACGCTGCCGCCGTGTCGATGTCCGCTGTTCAGCACACCTCGAAGCTCGTCGTTCCCGGGGAGGAAGGTGTCAGCCTCATCAATCATCAGCGTTGGCTGCGCAACCTCGACGACCCGGAACACAGAAGCCGCGCTGACATTGCCGGCGAGCAAAGGCCGCACCACCAGCCGGTAGAGGATATCGAGCAGTGTGGTCTTGCCGCACTGCGGGCGCGGCGATGTAATCGCCAACCTTGTAGCGATTCCGAACGTATCGATAGCGTGTGTGAACAGCGCCCATAAGGCGACGCATTCCGCCGCCCCCAGTTCCATCACCATGTACTTAGAGATCGCCCGGGTGATGGCCGACAG
>QHPN01000267.1 GCA_003219115.1 Verrucomicrobiota bacterium
GGACTTATCGCTGACAAGACTGGTAAGTATTGGACCATTACGATCGTCGGCTACATCGTCAACATGTTAGCCGTTCCGGCACTCGCGCTGGCGGGTAGCTGGCCATTGGCGGCTGGACTGATCGTGGCCGAAAGGACAGGCCGAGCGATCAGAAAACCTTCTACTGAAGCGATGTTATCCTTTGCCGGGAAACACATCGGGCAAGGATGGGTCTTTGGTTTGAATGAAGCGCTCGATCAAGCCGGCGCCGCAATCGGACCGCTCATTCTCTCATTTACTCTGTTTCGTCGAGCAAATTATCAGACTGGGTTCGCCCTGCTGCTGATCCCGGCTCTGCTCACAATCACCGTTCTTTTATTAGCCCGCTATTTTTTTCCAAACCCGCGTGATTTGGAGCCCGCGGAAGAAATTCACGCCGAACGTTTCTCGACAGCATTCTGGCTTTACCTCGCGGCCAATGCCTGTGTCGGAGCGGGTTTGGCTGACTTTGCTTTGATTGGCTATCATTTTCAAAAGGTGGCCTCTGTTCCAACCGATTTGATTCCGGTTTACTATGCTGCGGCCATGGCAACCGGCGCAGTTGCCGGTCTCGTCTTTGGAAAACTTTTCGACAAGCTGGGATTGATAGTGCTTCTCGCGATCTTCTTTTTTTCGGCCTTTTTTGCGCCCTGCGTTTTCCTTGGCAAATCATGGGTTGCTCTAATTGGAATGATCCTTTGGGGACTCGGCATGGGTGCGCAAGGATCATTGATCAACGCGGTCATCGCAGGCGTAGTGCCCGCAAATAAGCGAAGCACTGCCTTCGGCCTGTTTGATACCGGATTCGGCGTCGCCTGGTTTGCCGGCAGCTGGCTAATGGGAATTCTTTACAGTAAATCCATTTTTGCCTTGATCGCTTTCTCTATTGCTCTTCAGCTATTGTCGCTTCCGATCTTCTTATTCGCGAAACAAAAAGAGTAGTGATGAACAGACAATGCTGCGAATTTGAAATGCATCACTGAAATTTAAACGAAAATATCGAAGCAATCGATTCTGTGGAAATCGTTGCCCGCAAACGAGCCTTTGTTTTCGAAGTGGTTGTAACGGGTATGCTAGAAAGTACACAACCATGAGAACAAACATTTTTGTTATCGCGATCACAATCAGCGCCGGATTGGCGTTCGCTTCTGCCGCGCAGGCAAAGGAGAAACACGAAGAAGAAATCATCAGCAGAGCTGACGTGCCTATGGCGGTGCAGACGGCCGCGGAAAACGAAGCGAAAGGTGGCCGAATTGTGCGTTGGGAGAAAGAGGGCAGGGACTACGAGGCGGTCATTGAGAAGAACGGAAAAAAATGGGGAGTTGAAATCAATGCCAACGGGAAGGTGCTGGGCAAACACGACGAGAGCAAAGAACAGAGGGAAAAGCGATAAAGGTGGAAAAACCTGAGTTAAGCGGCGCGATGTGACGAATCAATATTGGACGAAGGCTTCGTCCGGATAACAATACAGCCAACGGTCCGAGCCGGACTGGCGTTAGAAACAGCCATTCTTTATTTTTTGTCGGTCGGCAAATGACTGATTCATTAACGCGGCCTCGTCGGGAAGCGGATGCGTTATTCTATTAGAATGCGCGAACTCGATGACCACGGGATTTTATTGAATTGCCCAAAGTGCGGGCGTCGCAACCGCATGCGATATGAAGGACTGGGCAAGCCTTTCCGCTGCGGGCAATGTCAGCACAAACTCCAGCCTATTGGTGAACCGGTCGAAGTTCACAGTGATCTCGCTTTTGAGGCGCTCGTGACGCATTCGGCTGTGCCGGTCCTGGTAGATTTCTGGGCGCCGTGGTGCGGTCCGTGCAAAATGGTCGCGCCCGAAGTGCGCAAGGTAGCGAGGGAAACTGCGGGGCGCTTACTCATCGCCAAGGTCAATACAGAAGAAATGCCAACTCTCGGGTACCGCTTTCGTGTAGCTGCGATCCCGACGATGGCCTTGTTCCGAAATGGTCTCGAAGTAGCGCGCCAAGCCGGAGCGATGCCCGCGCCGCAGATTCAAAAATTTATCGAACAAGCCGAACCGGTCAAAAGCTAAGGAGATTGATGAAATGAACCGCCTCTTTCGTTAGGGGCTCGTTCGACTTACTGCCCGCCGAGACTTGCCGCATCTTTTCCATCGCCTGATCGATAGGCCGATATAATCTCCGCAAAAAACAAGGGAAGCCGCACAGAGGGAACGGCCGTCCCGACCGCAAAAAAGCTTCTCCACGTGCCCATCGCGGATAGGTACCCCCAAAAACCTCCTCGCTTCCGCGGACATCGAGTCAGCCCCCTGTTTTGGATCCTTAATATTTCAGTTTCGTGTTCATCCGAAAAGCCATTTAATTCTTGGCGTCGGAAAGCGCCGGGACTGCCTCACACGAAGTCGCCAAGACTCGGGAAGGATTTTCACTCACGAGATACAGAATATTGTCCTAAGTCCGAGTGCTCGTTCGTCGTCCTTGTGAACAGCGGAACACAATGAGGAGCCGGAAATGAGTAGACAAACAATTACATTGCGAAAACCCGATGTTTTGTCAGACGATGACATCAAATCGCCAGAGGAGTGGATAATTGCCCGGCAATGCCTGCTTAGCCGTGTGCAGGAACTGAGGCGGGTTCGCGATCAACTAACCGTGGAATGTTGCGCATTGAATTGCGCGAAGGTCGACAAGGAGTCTGTGTTTCACGCCCCAGCGGGCAGGGTAAACCAGGCTGAACTGTGGAATGAGCGCGCCCCGTTCTTCCTCAAATACTCCGGGTATCATCTGCTGGGGCTTGTTGGTATTCCGCTGATCGTGGCGGTGTGTTTGCTTCTCCAACTCCACAATCTGCCGAACTCATCGCTGAGCTATTCGCTACTGAACGCGATCGTTTCCCTCTTATTCAATTTCAGTTCGTCCGCGCTTTTGAAGGCGCTTTCGTTCTTAACCAGCCTGCTTGGTTTATCGAGATGGGTCGCGTCTAGCGGGCGATCGCTTATCTCCTAATTTTGCAAGTTATCGGTCATAGCGATCTATCGACGGCGTTGTTTTATTTCGGACAAGAACCAGGTGCGGCGCTCCGTTTCATCGATCCAAACTTCGATCAAACTTGCCGTGGCGAAGTCGCGATGTTCGTCGCAAACATCATGCGTCTCGCGCAGACGGGCCGCCAACGTTTTGTTGTCGTCCGCTAACTCGGCAATCATGTCCAACGGATCGACATAATCTGCATCGTTATCGAGCACGCGTTGTAAGCGCGAGATGTGGCCGATCGATTTGATTGTCGGTCCACCGATCTTTCGAATTCTTTCTGCAATTGCATCGGTCATCCCAAAAAGCTGTTCGGCTTGTTCGTCGAACAGCAGATGGTAATCGCGAAAGTGCGGACCACTCAGGTGCCAATGGAAGTTTTTCGTTTTTAGGTAAAGCGCGAACACATCCGCGAGAATGGCGTTCATCGTGCCCGCGATATCTCTCACGGCCGAGTGTTCGAGATCCGTTGGTGTCGCTAACGGCGCCTGGCGTCTCTGCAGAAGCTTTGTCGTTTTTTCCGAATTGTTTTTTGCCATAATAGTGAATTCCCCTTTTCTTATGAACGTATTTCCAGCGATGTAATTTGGTTGTTCTCGAGCGCGAAGGCAAACTCCAGCTCGATTGGAGTACCCGGAAAATTGCCGGTGAGCCGATTGGTGACAACGATCCGATTGTTCCTCCCCCCTCGATCCGAGAGGCTCGATCGTGTGCTGGCATTTTCTTTTCGTCTTAGCTTTCGCAGGCGACACTCCTGCCTCTACAGATCAAGACTATTCACCGCATGAGTGCGA
>QHPN01000025.1:0-378 GCA_003219115.1 Verrucomicrobiota bacterium
TGCCATTGCAAAAATCAGCGTGATCACACTGGCCAATTTGTTTGGTCTCACACACCGCGTTGGGTGGGTGCCCAGATGGATTTGTGCATCTGCAATTGAAAACGCGCTTCCAAGTCCGGGCCGGACTGGCGGGAATCGGCCAGCATCCATTCCACAATTTCGCGCGGTTCGATACGTCCAAAAATTGGCGAAAATAAAACGGCGTGGCAGCGTGTCGCGAGATTGTATTCGCGCATTTTTTCGCGCGACCATTCGTAATCTTCGCGTGAGCCGACGACGAACTTCACTTCGTCATGTTTGGTCAAATGTTCAATGTTCGACCACAAATTACGCTCGCACTCGCCGCTCCCGGGCGTCTTCAAATCCATGATCCGATGC
>QHPN01000025.1:507-14380 GCA_003219115.1 Verrucomicrobiota bacterium
ACCAGTGGACAATTGAATTTCAGAACCTCTTCCACGATGTCGGGCACCGTCTTTTTTTCGCCCTCATAAAAGGCGTAAGCGGTGTCGCAATAATTGCAGCGCAGATCGCAAAACGTAAGTCGCACAAACACACAGGGCAGCCCGGCCCACGTGCTTTCACCCTGAATCGAGTGATAAATCTCGTTCACGGTCAACGTCTTGGTGCGCGGTTCGGGGATGGTTTTCATGGAAAATGGAGCAGCAAACGGATGGCAAACCATACCATAACCGCACCGTGCTCAGCGTCATCGTTTCAAGTGGACTAATTCTGCGTTAAGAATGCCAGCGATGTCGGAGCGAATCGAACGGCTGTTTGCCCGGTGCCGGGAAGAGAAGCGCGCCGCGTTCATTCCCTACATCTGCGCAGGCGATCCAAGGTTTGCGCGCAGCGTGGAGATCGCGCTGGCTCTGGAAAAGGCGGGAGCGGATTTACTGGAGCTCGGCATTCCATTTTCAGATCCACTGGCGGACGGCATCGTCAATCAACTCGCCGCCCAACGCGCGCTTGAGGCCGGTGCGACTGTTTCAGGTGTGCTGAAATGTGTGTGTGAGATTCGCAGCACGTCTGAAATCCCGATCGTCCTCTACACTTATCTAAACCCACTGTTGCGGTACGGCCTCGACGTGTTCGAACGCGATGCGGCAGATGCCGGAGTCGACGGCCTTCTCATTCTCGATCTTCCTCCGGAAGAAGATCCCAACGATTCGCGAGGAAACAAAAATGAAAATCTGTTACGGATTCGTCTGATTGCACCGACGACCCCGGCAGCCCGGATTGCCGCGATTGCTGCGGCGGCGCGCGGTTTTATTTATTATGTCTCGCGAGAAGGCGTGACTGGTGCGCGGGATTCCATTGCCGAGTCGCTCAAACAAAAGCTAACGATAATCAGACAACGTACTCGTCTCCCAATTGCGGTCGGTTTTGGCATCTCCAATCCGGAACAGGCTGCGACCGTTGCCGGTGTGGCCGACGCCGTCGTCGTCGGCAGCGCGATTGTCGGTTTGATCGGGAAGGTCGGCGATCGCGAGGACCTGGCCGATCGTGTCGGCAAATTTGTCTCGCCGATTGTGTCGGCGATCCGACCCTCCCGAGCGTAGGCTTGGGGGAGCTGGATAAGCCCGTTGTCTCAGTGGCATAATTCAAACATCCTGCCGCCGGACACGGCGGTCGCTACAGCCGGAGCGAGCGGTTGGCATTGCGCCGAGCCTGTGGTACACAAATCACATGCTGCGATTCACCAAGATGAACGGCGCCGGGAATGATTTTGTCATGATCGACAATCGCGCTGGCGAGGTGCGATTGAGCCCGGAGCAAATCGCGAAAATCTGTGATCGTCATCGCGGTGTCGGAGCTGACGGAATTTTGTTGATCGAGCCGGCGAGCAACGGCGCCGATTTCCGGATGCGTTACTACAACAGTGACGGCGGAGAAGCGGAGATGTGCGGCAACGGGGCGCGTTGCTTTGCTCGTTTTGCGGAGAAGATCGCTGGTACGGGCAAGGATCTTTCGTTTGAAACCCCTGCCGGAATCATTGCCGCACACCTGCACGGTGAGCTTGTGACTTTGAACATGGGCGAACCAACCGATTTGCAATTGAACGTCACGCTCGCGGTCGGCTACGAAACCAAAACTATTCACTTCATTAACACCGGTGTGCCCCATGTTGTCGTTCCAGTGGTGAATATCGAAGAAGTGGATGTGCCGCGAGAAGGTGCCGCCATCCGGCGCCACGAAATGTTTGCACCCAAGGGGACGAACGTAAACTTCCTGGAAAGATGTGGCGGAAACAAGATCGCAATTCGGACTTACGAGCGAGGGGTCGAAAACGAGACGCTTGCTTGTGGCACGGGAGTGGTGGCGAGCGCGCTCATTTTTGGCGCCCGGGAAAAAACCAGCGGGCCGATCGGCGTGCTGGTACGCGGCGGCAGTGAATTGAGCGTTGATTTTCGCCGCGACGGTGAGCATTTCACGGAAGTGACCCTGACCGGACCGGCTGAGTTTGCCTTTGAAGGCACGATTGAAATCTAGGAATGGAGTGTTGGAGTAATGGAGTTCTGGAGTATTGAATTCGTTCTGCGCAACATGGTCTCATCACTCCACTGCTCCATTACTCCATAACTCCAGCGATTCTATATGTTCCGCGGCACGTTCACCGCCTTGGTCACACCCTTTCGTGAAGGCGCGGTTGATTACACCGCGCTCAAAGGATTAATCGAATCGCAAATTGCAGCGGGAATCGACGGAATTGTCGCCGTTGGCACGACCGGTGAGTCACCGACGCTAACGCACGACGAGCGGAAAGAGGTAATTCGTTTTTCAATTCAAACTGCGAACAAACGCTGTCTCGTTCTCGCCGGCACTGGTTCCTACTCAACCAGGGAAGCAATTAGTGCCACCGAGCAGGCCGAGAAAATGGGGGTCGATGGAGCCCTCGTGGTGGCGCCATACTATAATAAACCGACGCAGGAAGGACTATTTCGCCATTTTTCCGCGATCGCGAAATCGACCAATTTGCGGATAATGCTTTACAACATTCCCGGACGCTGTGGCGTTGATATCGGCGCGGAAACTGTGGCGCGAATCCAGAGCGATTGTCCGAACGTTGTTTCGATTAAAGAAGCCGGCGGAAATGTTGATCGTGTGAGTGAATTGCGTGCGCATTTGCCCGACGCCTTCACGATCTTGAGTGGCGACGATGGATTGACGCTACCGTTTCTGGCGGCGGGTGCAGTTGGATTAGTGAGCGTGGCGTCCAATTTGTTACCAGCGGAAATGTGCGAACTCGTACGCTCGGTGACGAACGGGCACGTCAAGCGCGGGGAAGAGTTGCACCGCAAGCTCTATTGGTTGTTCAAAGGTTTATTCATCGAACCGAATCCGGTGCCAATAAAAACCGTGCTCTCGTGGCGAGGGAATATGTCCGCTGAGGTGCGTTTGCCGCTGTGCGAGATGAGCTCGGCAAACCAGGCCCGTCTGCGCAAGACGCTGGAGGAATTTGAAGGCGAATAGTGCTCTGCTTGTAGCTGCCGCCGTCACTTGTGGCAGAATTTCTAATCCTGCCGCTGAGGACAGCGGCAGCTACACCAGCACAGGCTGAAACGGAAACGATGACAAACCTCCGTGTGGCATTGATTGGCGCGGCTGGCCGCATGGGGCAGGCAATCATTGCTCTCGCCAAGAGTGAAGGTGTCGAGGTTGTAGCCAGGATTGATCTCGGCGATCAACTCACCTTTGCGGACGCAGACGTTGCGATCGACTTCAGTCATGCTGACGCCGCGAGTTCGATCTGTGAAGTGGCGATAAAATCGAAGACTCCATTAGTGATCGGAACCACAGCTCATTCCGCGAAACAGCGCGACGATATTGTCGCCGTGTCGAAACAAATCCCCGTTGTCCTCGCGTCGAACTTCAGCGTCGGGGTAAGCACGCTCTTTGCCTTGACCGAGCATGCTGCGAAAATTCTCGGCGACGATTTCGATTTGGAAATTGTCGAAGCACATCACCGGATGAAGAAAGATGCGCCAAGCGGAACGGCAAAAGCTCTGGCGGAAATTTTACAGCGTGCTCGCCAAACGAAAGTCCTGCGTCATGGGCGTGAAGGAATAGTAGGCGAGCGCGGCAAGTCGGAGATCGGGATTCACTCGGTGCGCGGCGGTGACGTGGCGGGCGATCACACCGTGATTTTTGCCGGGCAGAGTGAGCGCCTTGAGTTGACGCATCGCGCGAGCAGCCGGGACACCTTCGCGCGCGGCGCAATACGTGCAGCGCGTTGGTTGATCGGAAAATCGCCGGGGCTTTATGATATGAGGGATGTCCTCGGGTTGTCGGACGAATAACGAATGACCCGGCTTCACCAAGGTTACGGCGGCAGGCGAAGCACGAATGACGGATGACGAAGTGCGATGAGTAAGAGAGCGGCGATTGCGATTGGTTCTAATCTGGGGGATCGCCTCGGGAATTTGCAAATGGCGCGCGATCGGATTCGAACGCTGGATGGCGTGACCTTGCCGGCGGTGCAATCGGCGGTTTATGAAACTTCGCCGGTCGATTGCGAAGCGGGCACGGAAAAATTCTACAACGCAGTGATTGAAATCGGTTTTGAAAAGTCAGCCGACGAATTGTTTGAGGCGCTACAAGAGATCGAGCGTGCGCTGGGAAGAGAACCCAACCACAGACGCAATGTTTCACGCACGATCGATCTCGACCTGCTGTATTTCGGCAGCGAAGAACGCGCTGGGCCGCCTCTGCAACTGCCCCATCCGCGCATGACGGGGCGCAAATTCGTGCTGCAGCCGTTGTGCGATATCGCACCGGATTTGCGTTTGCCAGGGCAAACAAAAAATGTGGGTGAACTACTCGCAGAGTTACCCGAGCCGGGTAGAATAACGCGCCTGATGGATACATGGTAATTTAGTTGAGGGCAGAGCTGTGCGACCCCCGCAACCGCCAGTCTGGCTCGCATCGGTCTCGCCGGGCAATCCCACCAAGAATTTAGAATTTGTGAATCTGACAGAAAAATATCGGGAAATGAAGCGACGCGGAGAACGCGTCACCGCGTTGACTGCCTACGATTATCCGACGGCGCGTCTCCTCGATGAAAGCGGCCTCGACGTCATTCTGGTCGGCGATTCGGTCGGGATGGTTGTGCTGGGCTACGAGGATACCACGCAGGTGACGCTCGACGAAATGGTGCACCACACGCGCGCGGTCGCCCGGGGAGTGAAGCGTGCGCTGATTGTAGCTGACATGCCGATTCACAGCTACGACACTCCAGAACAATCCGTTGCGACAGCGCGAATTCTTATCAAGGCCGGCGCGCAAGCGGTAAAGCTCGAGGGCGGTGTAAGTCACGTCCGGCAAATTGAGGCGATCGTCTCGGCTGGGATTCCGTTCATGGCGCACATCGGAATGTTGCCGCAAAGCGTGCGCGAAGAAGGCGGCTACAAGGTGAAAGGGCGGACGCCGGAACAGGCAGAAGCGTTGCTGCGCGACGCGCAGGCCGTTGAAAAGGCCGGTGCGTTCTCAGTGGTGTTGGAAATTGTTGCGCCGGAAACAGCGAAAATGATTTCACAGGCGATCGCAATTCCAACGATTGGGATCGGTTCGGGGAAAGAGTGCGATGGACAAATATTGGTGACGCACGATTTGATTGGGTTTTTTCCGTGGTTCACACCGAAGTTCGTCGCGCCGGAAGCGAAGGTGGCCGAGCAGATCCGAAATGCCGCGCGAGCATTTGCCGCGCGGACGCGCGAACATTGAAGGACGTAGAAACGTGTCGCTGCCTGCACAGGTCGGGACACTGAGTTCTCTCTCTCACATAGTGCTGTGGGCAATTGGAAGATGAGAGGGCTGCAAGTCCTGAGCCTGTCGAATGGGCCTTGGCGCCCCCACCAGCGGTTGACAACTGCCAGCGGTTGCCGGTTCGTTTAAGAGGAAATGGAGTATCTGGATTCTGATTACAACGACGCGTTATTGAACGCGACCGGCCAGCGGAACTGGCTATTTCTGGGGCTGGTGCTGTCGCTGGCACTTCACCTCCTGCTCTGTGTTTATCTTTACAAAACAAAGTTCGCGTCGGCGGATCTTGTGCTGGCGCCTCAGAATGAGCCACCCCTTTTCAAAGTAAAACCGATCGACATGCAATCGACGCTGGACAAGGCCAGCGTGGACCAGACGAACCCCGCGGCGAAACCCGAACCGGACAATACCAACGTGCAATTGCCCGATGAGAAAAAATCATTCGACGCGCTATTGCAGGAAGTACAGGCGACGACTGCAATGCCCGACGACATGCAGGATGTTTTGCCTGACAAGCCGCGAGTCGATCCCGCGCCGGCAACATCGATGTTGAACGAGATCGAGCGAAGTACCGCGCAGGTACTTTCTAATAGCCCGAATGCTACGCACGAACAGTCGTTATTGAACGACTCCGCCGTGTCGGGTCGCCCGCAGCCCGCTCTGAGTGGGACCGAACTGGCGACGAGCACAACCATTAAGAAGCCAAACACCTTCACCAGCAAAATCCAGGCGGACAGCGCCGGGCCGACCAAGAATCGCGTTGCCGGCTTCAGCGATCTCGATTCGTTGCTGGCGCAAAAGGGTCCGCTCGGTTCGGGGACGGCGATCCGAATGCCGGACGATCAGCTCTTCCAATATGACAGCGCGGAGTTGCAGGCGACTTCGGTCGAGCAACTGCAAAAGCTAGGCATGCTGATCAGACGCAATCCGAAGGCGACGTTTTCAATCGAGGGTTACACTGACGCGTTTGGCAGCTACGAATACAACCTTGATCTCAGCCAACGCCGCGCTGACAGCGTGAAGAATTATTTGGTGAGCGTGATGGGAATTAATTCCGCGCAAATCCAGACGCACGGATACGGGGCGACGAAGTTTTTGGTGGCGCCACGGCCGGTGATGGATCCGTTACAGGAACAAGCGGAGATCGCGCGCCAACAGCCGAATCGGCGCGTGGTGATCGTCGTTCATACGAGCGGGGAATAGCTCGGCGGTCCATAGACCGCGGCTACGGCGTTCCAAGCGCCATTGTCATCCTGAGCCGCGCAGACAACGCCAGTCCGGCTCGGACGGAAGGATCTCGCAAATGCCCACGGACGCTTGTGAGCTCCCTCGCTTACGCTCGGGATGACGCGCTGCGAAAAAGCGCAAACTCACCAATTTTTAATCCACTTTGTCGTATTACCGGCTGTGTCGTTTGCAGTGCTCCAAAGGTCGTAGGTAGGATTATTGCCAAATGCGGCACCGGCGGCTTTTGCGGTCGAGTACCCATAAGGATTTCCGAATGGATCGCGAATAGCGGTAATGTTCCCGGTGGATGGGGGCGCCGGAAGCAACATGTTTGGTCGGAAAGCGAAATACGATTTGGCTTCAGGCGTCCGGTCGTCGTTAGTATCTCCACTTAGTTGTTCATATAAAAACTGGCTGGCGGTTGCGGGCACCGGCGACGCTGCCGGGTTAACCGAATCGGTCTTCGCGGCATCCCGCGGATAAATGCCATTATCCGCCTTGTAACTTTCCAGCGCGGCGGACAAGGCGGCGATCTCGGTTTCAGCGCGGGCGCGGGCGCCTTTGTTTTGCACATAGCTGCTGGCGGCCAGCACCAACGCCGCGAGAATGAAGATGACCATGATGACCACCAGCATCTCGATGATGGTAACCGCGCCTTCGGCTGTGGCGGCAGGCGTGTCGCCTGCCTTCTCGGATGCGCGACGGTTTTTGGTAGGGCGACGCTCGCCGAAGCCGCAAAAGCGCCGTCCCAAATCTAGCATGTTAATTCCCGGCTCGACAGAGTCTCGCCCTACCGATCCGCGCGCGATCACGTTTGTTGTTGCAGGGTGGTGATGATGCTGATGAGCGGAAGGAAAAGGGCGATGACAATCGTTCCGACCACGACGGCGAGAAAGACAATCATGATTGGTTCGAGGATGGACGTGAGCGCCGCCACGGAATTGTCCACCTCGCCATCGTAAACATCGGCGATCTTCAACAGCATATCGGGCAACTGACCGGTTTCCTCGCCGACGTCGATCATACTCACGACCATGGGCGGAAAGGCGCCGCTGGTTTCGAGCGGCTGCACGATGGATTCGCCTTCCTTCACCCGATCGTGCACTTGCGAAATGGCGTTGGCTATCACCGTGTTGCCGGCGGTGTCGCGGGTAATATTCAGCGCCTGCAAAATGGAAACGCCGCTGCTGACGAGGGTCCCGAGCGTGCGCGAGAAACGCGAGATCGAAGTCTTGCGAATGAGATCACCGAAAAGGGGCAGGCGCAGCTTAAATTGATCGAGCAAGCTGCGACCGCCACTGGTTCGCCCAAGGACCTTTATTCCAACAATCAACGCGATCCCGGCGCCGATCAGGATCGCCCAGTTGCTCTGGGCAAACCGGCTGATGCTTATGACGAAAATTGTGATCCCGGGCAGTGGTTTATCACCGAGCATGTCCTTAAAGATCGCTTCGAACCTCGGCACGATGAAGACCAGGAGAAATCCCATGATCGCAACCGCCATGGTCATGACGATCGCCGGATAAATCATCGCTGAGAGAACTTTGCCTTTGATTTTCTGCGCTTTTTCCTGGAATTCGGCTAATCGCTCCAGCACGACTTCGAGCACACCGCCAAGCTCGCCCGCTTTCACCATGCTGACGTAAAGTTCGTTAAAAATTTTCGGATGCTGCGCGAGCGAATCAGAAAAGGTGTTACCGCCTTGCACCGAATCGGACAACGCTTCCGTGGCGCGTTTGAGCACAGGATCGCGCTCTTGCCTTGCTAGCACGTTGAGCGAACGCAACAGCGGAAGACCGGAATCGATCAGCGTCGCAAGTTGCCGCGTGAAAATCATCAGCACTCTTGATTTCACTTTCTGTTTTTTGAACAGAGTGATGCTGACTCCCTTGCGCTTCGCGGTCGGCGCGGCCGCGGCGGCGATGGGAGTCGTGCGCGGTTTTTTTACCTTGCCGTCGCGCGAGGCCGGCGCTCTCCCTTCTTCATAAACGCCGGTTGGAAAATATCCCGACTGGCGGAGTCGGCCGATCGCTTCATTGGTGGAGTTGGCTTCGACCGAGCCGGTCGATTCCTGGCCGCGAGCATCAAGGGCGACGTATTGGAAGCGAGGCATGGGGCAAATTACCGATTTAACGGTTTAACTGATTTAACGATTTAACGAGAGGGAAGTCGATCTTATTTGTTGAAGCGTGGCAGGGTTGAAGAGTTGAAGCGAAGAGCCCGAGATTTTGAAATTTGAAATCCGGGTTCCGGGATCTGAATCCTTTTACCCTTCAACGCTTTAACGGTTCAACCCTTAGGTGTATTTCAGCACCTCTTCCACCGTGGTGTCGCCGTCGAAAATGCTGCGTAAACCGTCGTGACGCAGGGTGATCATTCCAAGCTCAATGGCCTTTTGTTTCAGCGTCACGGTCGGCGCGCGTTCATTAATTAACTCGCGCAGCGGGTCGCTGATCCGCATCAATTCGTAAATACCTTTCCGGCCCCTGTAACCGGTCTGATTACAGGTGTCGCATCCCTTGCCGTAATAAAATTTCTTTTCGCCCAATTCGCGCCGGCTTAGCCCGAGTTGATCCAGGGTGTTTGCGTTGGGTTCGTAGCTGGTCCGGCAGTTGGCACAAATACTCCGGAGCAATCGCTGGCCGAGCACGGCTTCGAGCGTCGAGGAGATCAAAAATGGTTCCACTCCCATGTCGATCAAACGTGTGATCGCCCCGGGCGCATCATTCGTGTGCAGGGTAGTAAAAACGAGGTGGCCGGTGAGCGCTGCCTGAATCGCGATCTGCGCTGTCTCTAAATCGCGGGTTTCGCCGACCATGATTCGATCCGGGTCCTGTCGCAAAAATGCCCGCAAAACGCGCGCGAAAGTGAGCCCGATATTCTCATTCACCGGTACCTGCATGATGCCCTCCAGATCGTACTCCACCGGTTCCTCCGCCGTTAGCAGCTTGGAATCGAGGGTGTTGATTTTTCGCAAACACGAATAAAGCGTCGTGGTTTTTCCGGAACCGGTCGGTCCGGTGACAATAAAGATGCCGTTTGGTCGCTCGATGACTTCATGAATGTAATCGTAGACATCCTTCGGCATGGCAAGTAACTCGAGATCGAGATTCACAGTGCTGCGGTCGAGCACGCGTAAGACAACGCTTTCGCCGAACTGGGTGGGTAAGGTCGAGACACGAAGGTCAACATTGCGACCGGCGATATTTTTTTGAATGCGACCATCCTGCGGCAAGCGGCGCTCGGCGATGTTCATGCTCGCCATCACTTTCACGCGCGAAATTACGGGCGGAGCGAGATGTCGCGGTGGCGGAGCCATTTCGTAGAGCGCGCCGTCGACGCGATAACGAATTTTGAATTCGTTTTCGAACGGCTCGAAGTGAATATCGCTGGCCCGATCCTGGATCGCCTGGTACAAAATCAGATCGACAAAACGAATGATCGGGCTGGCATTTGCCTCGGCTTCCGCGCCGCCCGCACCGTCGCCTTCGCGCAACTGCATAAGCTCGCCCACTTCCCCGAGTTGTTTCAGCACTTCTTCCATGCTCGAGGTGTCGCTGCCGTAGAAGATCCGGATGCGGTCTTCGATTTGTTCAACCGGCGCGACTACGACCTCGATGTCGCGCCCAAGGGCGAAGCGCAGATCTTCAGCGGTACGCGATTCCAACGGATCCGCCAGCGCAACTCGCAGAGTGTTATCGACAAGATCGACCGGCAGCACCCGATGCAGACGAGCGAGACCAGCGGGCACGAGCTTCACCACCTCGGGAGGGATTTCGTGATCGTTTAAATCGATAAATTGCGCTCCGATTCCTTCAGCGACGGTGTGATAAAATCCGGATTCATCCATGAATCCGCCATCCACCATCGCCTGCAGGATGGTTTTGCCGTTCTGCTGCGCTTCGGTCAGGACGTCGTCGGCCTGCGTTTTTTCCAAAACGTTTTGATCGACGAAAAGGTCGAGAACCTGCTGATTATTCATGCTCCCCGGGTCAAATGTTGCGACGTGTTTGTCCCATTCATCGTTAGCTTACATCGGCAATTGTCACTGAAATCACTTCATCGGCTGAGGTCAGGCCGGCGAGGACCTTGCGGACGCCATCTTCACGCAATGTGCGCATGCCCAGTTCGCGCGCGCGTTGGCGGAGCAGAAATGTGGAGATCCGCTTGTTAATCATGTGCCGGGTTTCGTCGTCGATGATGAACATCTCGAAAATTCCCATTCGCCCGCGGTAGCCAGTATGCCGGCAATGTTCGCAGCCGTCTGCCTTCATGATCTGCGCATCTCCCATCTGCGATGGCTCGATCCGGAGCGCGCGCATTTCGGTTTCACTCAGCTGGGCCGGATGTTTGCAATGGGTGCACAAGCGACGGACCAAGCGTTGGGCCATGATCGCGCGCACTGAAGACGCGACCAGAAATGGTTGCACACCGATATCAACGAGGCGCGGAATTGCCGACGGCGCGTCGTTCGTGTGGAGGGTGCTGAAGACGAGATGGCCAGTCAGGCTGGCGTTGGTCGCGATCGACGCCGTCTCCAGATCGCGAATCTCACCAATCATGATGATGTTCGGGGCCTGTCGCAAAATGGAACGCAACGCGATCGGAAACGTCATTCCGACTTCAGTGTTCACCTGCACTTGATTGATCCCGGTCATCTGATACTCGACCGGTTCTTCCACCGTAATGATTTTGCGGTCGGGCTTGTTGATGTAATTGAGACAGGCGTATAGGGTGCTCGTCTTGCCCGAACCGGTCGGGCCGGTTACGAGCAAAATTCCATCGGGCGAACGCAACAAGCGTTCGAATTTCTCCTGATCGTCGCTGAGGAAGCCGAGTTCAGGCAGACCGAGAAGAAGAGTCGACTTGTCGAGCACGCGCATGACGATGCTTTCGCCATGATTGGTCGGGACGGTGGAAACGCGCAGATCGATCGGTTTCTTTTTGATCTTCACCTGAATGCGCCCGTCCTGGGGCAAACGCTTTTCCGCGATGCTCATCGAACCGGTCATGATTTTTAGCCGGCTAATGATGGCGGATTGCAAACGCTTGGGCGGTGCCTGCATTTCCTGGAGAACGCCGTCGATGCGAAAACGGACACGGAATTTTTTGTCGAGCGGCTCGAGATGAATGTCGCTGGCACCGAGCTTGTGCGCCTCGATAATCAACATCGAAACCAGCCGAATGATGGGCGCGTCGGCTTCGTCGGCCGCGAACGCGTCGATGCCGTCACCGATCTCGAGACCAAGATCGACATCCTTCCCGATTTTGTCCCGGAGAACGTCGGCCGCTTCTTCCGCGGTGCCATAGTATTTGATTAGCGCCTGCTTAATTTTTTCTGGGGAGGAGCAAACCAGCTCGAGGTCGCGTTGAAGTAGGAAATTCAGACTGTCGATGGTATCGACATCGAGCGGATCGCTGATGGCGAGGACCAATCCACTTTCGCCAAAGGTGACGGGAATGACCTTAAAACGCCGTGCATCGGCTGCGCTAATTTGCGCAATGATTTCCGGCGGAATGACAACCGCAGAAAGGTCGATCCAATGCATCTGGGCCTGGGCCGCGAGGGAGCGGGAAATGTCGTCGGCGGAAACAACCCCCTCGCGGACCAGGACGTCGACCACGCTGGGAGCACCGTTAAGCCTGGCGCGCGCCTGCGCGATTTGCTTGCGCGAAACCAGCCCGATCTCCTCGAGCACTTTCAGCACATAATCGTCGTTAGCGTGCACGGTGAATTAATCCCGGTTATTCCATTTAAAGCGTACGAATCTCGCTCTCCGGTGTCAACGGGGCAGCCGGTTATTAGATCGGGTCGGAGGCGCTGGGATGCCGTGTAAATCCAGCTACTAGCGTCAATGACACCGTCGCTTCTACGTTGTGAGGGCCTCGTTACTAAAGCACGGCGCGCTGGCTTATAGGGCGTGGCGGGGCGTAATGTGGCCTACGCGCTGGCGTAGTCAGCGATAGCTTTGGCGACCTCGAGCGTGGAATTCTTGCCACCCATGTCGTAAGTACGCACTTTCCCTTCGGAAATGACACGAGCGGTGGCGGCGTCGAGACGATTCGCCATTTCGGTTTCTTTCAACCAATCGAGCATTAGTTTGGCAGTCAAAAGCATCGCAATCGGATTGACCTTGTATTGCCCCGCATACTTCGGTGCCGATCCATGGGTGGGTTCGAAAACAGCGTAGTTGTCGCCGAGATTGGCACTGGGCGCGAACCCGAGTCCACCGACCAGCCCGGCGCACAAATCGCTGACAATGTCGCCAAACATGTTTTCCGCAACCAACACGGAGTAATCCTGCGGATTCTTGAACATCCACATACAGATCGCATCGATGTTCGCGTCATCGGCACGAATGTCAGGATAACCCTTGGCTACTTCTTTGAAGCAGCGCATCATCAAACCGCCGGTTTCGCGCAGAACATTCGGTTTTTCGATCAGCGTGACGCGCTTGCGACCGGTTTTCTTGGCGAACTCGAAGGCTTGTTTGCAAATGTTCGTGCAACCTTGCTTGCTCATGATGCGAGTGGAGAGCGCGATATTCTCGAATCCTTTTTCCTTCCACTTCTTCATCTTCGGATTGGCGCAGAGCGCTGTGTAAACCGATTCGGGTAGCGGGAAAAACTCGACGCCGCCGTAACTGCCTTCGGTATTTTCACGAAACACCACCTGATCGATCGGTACATCTGCGCCGCTTGGATTCGTGATCTTGTTGCCGCGATAGTTCAGCGGATTGCCCGGATAATTTTTGCATGGCCGCATGTTGGTATGGAGGTTGAACATCTGCCGCAGCCCGACAATGGGGGAGAAATAGACCAGGCCTTTCCCCTTAAGTTCCGGGATCAACTCCTCTTTCGCTTCCGATTGCGGCTTGCTCGTGATCGCGCCGAAGAGACCACACGTGGTCTCTTTTAAAACCTTAACCGTGCGATCGGGCAGCGCGTTTCCTTCCTTACACCAGAATTCCCAGCCGATGTCGCACGGGACGTATTCCGCATCCAGTTTCAAACGATCCAACACGATCCGCGCCGCTTCCATCACGTCGTTGCCCACGCCGTCGCCAGGCATCCACGCGATTTTGTATTTAGCCATAGGGGTTCGACCTTATCGGCGCGGGTTGCACACCGCAAGCTGTGGGGCGCACACGCGCCTTGCGTGTCGCATTCGGCGCCTCGCTTCAGCAAAATGGTTAATCCATTTCCCCGCTACGAGCACAAACGGGACGTTGGAAAAAATGTTGGAGCCAGCGACGGAGAACCACGTCAGGTTCCAAGCCTGAGTTACTATGTGCGATCCGAAGACCG
>QHPN01000026.1:0-11639 GCA_003219115.1 Verrucomicrobiota bacterium
AATGAAAAGGTCAGCCGACATTAAACATGTCCCGGACAACATCTCCGGTGGCAGAGGGCACAAACCCGTTCCGAGCTGTTTCGCACGTCACTGTTATTTTCCAACAGTCTCCGAGGTTCCTTCCGCGCTAGAACTTTCTGTTTGCAGAAATCAAAAGCGTGCATTGCGTAGTCTGGCATGCAACGCTTCCTTTTCCTGCTCGTCATTGTCTTTGCGCTGAAATGCTCGGCCGAGGATCTGCCGATGTATCGGCCGGCCCTCATCGGCACGTCGCCCGACGCGATCATTAATCGGATCGATGAGAACCTGCTCCTGAAAGCGGGGCAAAAGAAGGCGCTGATCATGTTTTTCGCGCTCGTCGACAAGGATGGCACGGTGAAATGGAGCAGTACGTATCGCGGCACACCCGAATCCAAGCTGCTGGAGCAGGAAATGCAGCGCGCACTGACGAATGCGAAAATGATTCCGGCAATTCGCAATCATGAGCCGGTGGCTGTTTTCTATTACGCAACCGTTGTTTTCCAAGTCGTCGATGAAAAGCCGCGCCTGCGCATTTTCGCGAATCAGGAAGCGAGTGAATTGAGAACAGAAAACGATTTCGTGGGACCGCAACCGTGCCTCGGGGGAGACTCAACATTCAACGGTTTGAATTATCCCGCGAATTTGCCGGTGCAGGTCAACGGCCTGGTTGAATTGTCGCTGAAAATTGACGCTGCCGGAAATCTGCAGGAGCAAAAAGTGGAGAAGGAGGACCCGCCGCTGCTGGGATTTGGAGATGCCGCCATGGCCGATTTCGCAAATGCCAAATTTATTCCGGCGTTTCGCAACGGTCAGCCAGTTGCGTGTCAGGTCATATTGCCGGTGTACTACCTAGCGCCAGAATCCTCGGCAGACGCACCCGGTGAGCGGTGAAATCATTCGCGCAATTTTTTTTCAGCGTGATCCAGTAACTTGTGCGCGCGAGCTTATCGGCTGCGAGCTGAATTGGGACCGCTGCGCTGGTATTATCGTTGAGACGGAAGCTTACCACGCGATCGGTGACGAGGCGTCTCACTGTTTCGTTCGTCCCAGTGCGCGGGCGTTTGTCGAGCGGAATCGCCCGGGCGCGGCCTACGTTTACTTCAACTACGGCGTGCACTGGATGTTGAATGTGTTGGTGAAAGGAAAGGAGAACGGTTTTGTTCTCATTCGGGCACTGGAGCCGACTCGCGGAATTGCGCGAATGAGAAGGCGGCGTGGAGTTCATGATTTGCACCGGCTTTGTTCTGGTCCCGGAAAACTAACCCAAGCGCTCGCAATCACCGGACGTCATCACGAAATGGATTTGTGCAGTGATGAGGAACATTGTTTTCGAAGCGCAAACCAACGGGTTAAGGTCATTGCCGATAAGCGAATTGGGATTCAACGTTCGGCCCATTTGCCATGGCGGTTTACATTGCGCGATAGCGCGCACGTGAGCCGGAGAGTCCGGTCACCCCGAGCATAGTCTAACGACGGTGGGTCTCAGAAAGCAACCGCTAATCTGCGCTGATCTGCGCTGATAATTTCGGACAGGACAAAGCGTTTCCATTGCAAAGTATTCCGATGAGCAAAATTGATCAGGTATCCCACAGGTTGGCGCGCGATACGCAGGTAGTTGAGAACCTGCGCTTCATGCTCAGGGACCAGTTCGGTGACCGCTTTGAGCTCGACCATAATACCACCGAAAACGTGCAGATCTGGGATATAGCGCTTCTGGAGCTCTCGTCCTTTGTAAAAAACGGCCAGCTCTTGCTTGGAGCGAAAAGGGATGCCTCGCAAAGCCAATTCTATCTCAAGGCTTTCCTGATAGATTTCCTCTAACAAACCGCTGCCGTTTTCATTATAAACTTCAAACGCTGCGCCCATCAGCTGATAACCCTCTTCACGAAAAAGACTCTCCTGTTTCTTCATCAGCGCAGATTAGTGCAGATTAGCGGCTCTTTGAATCCAGAAAGTCATAATCCTCGGTTCGGATGACGATTGACCAGCGGTGACGTCTCGTCGATTTTCCGCGCGTGAGTTTGAGAAAGGAACAGCGGGTTCTGCTGGGCATGAGCGGCGGAGTCGATTCCAGCGTTGCTGGTTATCTGCTGCGCGAACAAGGCTACGAAGTCATCGGAGTGACGATGAAAGTGTGGCCGCAGGACTGCATCTCGCGGGCCGAAGACAAATGTTGCGGGCCCCAGGCGGTGGCAGACGCGCGCGGTGTTGCCCACTCGCTCGATTTTCCGCACTACGTGGTCGACGAAGCCGACCAGTTCGCAGAACTCGTCATTAATTATTTCTCAAGTGAATACCAGGCCGGCCGGACTCCGAATCCGTGCGTGATGTGCAATGAGAAATTGAAATTCGGAAATCTTTGGCAAAAAGCCGAAACGCTGGACTGCGATTACATCGCAACCGGGCATTACGCGATCATCGAACATGCCGACGCCCACGGCTACAACGGGCGCGCTGTTTTGCGCAAGGGAATCGATCCGCGCAAAGATCAGTCGTATTTTCTTTTTAGTTTGCGGCAGGAACAACTACAGCGTGCGCTCACACCGCTCGGTCGGATGGCGAAATCTGAAATTCGTGCGATCGCGCGGAAACTTGGCCTGAAGGTGGCAGACAAAGCCGATAGCCAGGAAATTTGTTTCGTGCCCGGCCAGGATTACAAAGCGTTTTTGCGTTCGCATCTTGGCGAAAGCCAATTTCACCGCGGCGGGATTTACGATTTGGAGGGCAACTTCATCGCTGCGCATGAAGGAATTGAGATGTTTACCATTGGGCAGCGAAAGGGCTTGCCGGGCGGCTCGGCGCAGCCGCGTTACGTCGTCGATCTCGATCCGGAAACGAACCGCGTAATTGTCGGGAGCGCAGAAGATTTGTTAGTCGAAGAATTCGAACTCGACCGCGTAAACTGGATTTGTCCGAGCCGGACTGGCGGTTCCGGGCTCGCAGGAGCTCGCCCCTCCAGAGAAGGCACCGACGAGTCGATCGAATGCACAATTAAGATCCGCTACAACCATCCGGGTACACGCGCGACGGTGACGCCGCTGGAAGAGGAGCGTGCGCGTGTTCGTCTGTGTGAGCCCCAAAAGGCGGTTACGCCGGGACAGGCTGCGGTCTTTTATGATGGTGATGTTGTTCTTGGCGGCGGCTGGATTTGCCGGCAGGTCCGAGCCGGACCTGCGTTAGCAATGATCCCAGCGTGAACGAGCAATTTGTCATCGCGTTCACTACGTTTCCGGATGTGGAAACGGCGCGCAAGATCGCGCGGGAACTCGTGGAAAGCGCGCTCGCTGCTTGCGTCAATATTATCCCGGCAGTGGAGTCGATCTATTACTGGAAAGAGAAAGTGGAAACGGGTGCTGAATCGGTTGCGATCTTCAAACTGCCCGCAGGGCGTTATTCCGAATTCGAATCGCGTTTACGCAACCTGCATCCGTACGATGTCCCCGAAATTGTCCGCCTGAATATCGCGGGAGGATTGCCCGATTATCTTCGCTGGATTGGCGAGAGTTGCGCGCGTTCGGGGTGACGGTGCATTACAATTCGTAGGGCGAGACTCCGTCTAGCCAGAACGCGTCCCTGACTGAGAATCCATCGCGGCTCCGTAGAGCGTCGCCCTACCAAGGTCTAGCGAGCATGGATTCGATGGCAAAGGCAGCGGAGTGCAGTTCCGGTACCTGTCGCGAGGTGATGGCACAGTCCACTATAGACACCCCGGAAGCATTCGGGGTTTCCTTCTTCACTGACAAAACCGCTGAAGCGGTTAGGGTCCTCTATGGGGATCGTTCAACACCCAGCTAAAGCAGGGTGTTAATGAAAAGGTTAGCCGACGCTAAACACATTCCAACTTCCCTGGGGGCACAAGCCGAAGGCCTATGTTCCGGGCGCGGTTTTACGCCGACGCGCGGTGACAAAAATTGCGACACCGAGGGCATTCGCAAGGCCGCTGGCGGCGATAATCTTGCAGGCGAAGATTAACCGGCTGGGGACATCGATGATTGGGTAGACGGTGAACCCAATCGCAAGGAGTGAAACGGCGCACCCACAGAAGGCGGCGATGCGCAACCACAGCGGTGCGCGCGAGCGAACAGCGGTCGCTCCGGCGAGAGGGATCGCAAATAGGACTACATAAACAACTCCGTAAAAAACATTCGCGGCGTTGTCGACGAGTTGAAATGCTTCCTGAATTCCAGCGCCGATCTGGCTAGAAATCGCGATGACCAGTGTGACCGCGCCAACGAAGATGATGGAGTTAATCGGCGTCTTGTATCTTGGATGTAAACCCGAGAACCAGACTGGTAAGAGCCGGTCCCAACCGGCGACCATCGGCAAACGCGAACTTCCCGTGAGATGAACGCTGGTGGAGGAGATGGTACGTACTGTCATCAACACAATGCCAGCGGACGCGATCGCGCCAGCAATCGGGAACGCGTTTAACCCCAGCCGCAATGTTTGTGGCACCGGTCCGATTAGGTCGATCGGATTATTTCCAACGAAGGCGAGAACGGAGCTGGTGCCGAGAATGAACATCAAGGCAATTACGGGAGACGCGATGATGACGGACCGGCCGATGTCGCGGGCCGGGGCACGGGTTTCGCCGGCAAGAATCGCAACGTATTCGAATCCGCTAAGCGCGCCGACCGCGAGTTTGCTGAAGATGTTGAAACAATAAAAAATCGACATCGCGGGCGCTGCGATTTGCAGTGGGTGATATTCCTTCAGTTCGCCGCGAGCGAGGGCGAAGAAGGGCAGAATGATCAGCGCACCGTAAACGAGAAGCATGGCGAATGCGCCGATGTTGTGGACCCATTTGCCGAGGGAGAGACCGCGCACGCCACTCCAGCCGAGACCGAGGACGAGTGCGCAACTTATCAGGGAAACACACCATTTGTTGTTTGGCATCCAGCTTTGACCGAGCGCGTAGGAAAGGTTGGTGGTGACGAACATTCCGCCGAGAGCGATGACGCTGATGGAGAGCAGCCACAGGTTCCAGGCGACGATGAAGCCGACGAACTCGTTGAAGCCGAGTTTGGCCCATTGATAAAGACCTCCCTCCAGCGGCATCAGGCGATTTAAGTAGATAACGACAGCGGCTTGCGGAATGTAGAAGAAGACGATGGCGAGGAGCCAGAACACGAGGTGAGCCTGGCCAAGTTTTGCGGCCGCTCCCACCCAGCTCGAGCCAACGACAAAGAGAATTTGGGTAAGGACGAGGTCGCGAAGACTGAGTTCTTTCCGCAGCGCCGCGCTCGCGTCTTCAACCTTTTGCTCAGCGCGATCTAGTTCTGCCACCATCAATTATCTTGGCGAAGGAGCCGGTTTCTTCGGTGGCGGCTCGGTCCGAAATTCTTTATGCCGAATCCTGCCGCCGGCATAGGCGATGTAGCCGCTCATCCCGAGAACAGTTATCCCCAGCAGAATCGTGCCGATTACCAGTGGTAGCGATGTCTTGGGCCATTTTATGGGCACGATGATCGCAATGACGCTGAGCACGGCCAGAACGTAGAAAAAATAAATGAGTTGTTCGCCGCGATGTTGATGCTCGTCCAGCCAGGCTTGCCCGGCCTCATCGCTCATCGAGAGAACGCGATCGTAACCTTGTTCGCCGAACTCATACACCGGCCAGGCCGACGCGGCGCTGATCAGTATCAGCACCAGGGTGGCGATCTGTGCTGGCCGACTGCGCAGAAAGAATCCGATGAGCAATCCGATCCAACCCATTGCCAATCCGTAAATGGGGAAGGGGTTGAGGAGAACGTGAACGTATTCCGGTTGCCGCTGGAGAGCCCGAAGAAGTGAGGTCATTCGTTAGTGTCCTGTCTCTGAAATAGCTTAGCATTTGCTAGAGGCAATTTGGCGATTCTCCAAGGCGCGAGCGCAGTGCCGATATCCGCAGCGATTTCGGCCAAGCGAGAAACGCCGGAGAATCGCCAAAGCGTCCCAGCCCGAAGGGTTGCGTTGAAAATAGGCTGGCGGCGGCGTTGCGGCTCGGTTGCAGCCCCACTAGGGGGATGCGCCCTCGCCGCGCCTTGCCGGCAGCCCATTTTGAACGCAACAAATGACAAGCTATTTCGGAGACAGGACACTACTGGGAAGGACGACGGCATTGCTCAGCTTGGCAAGCTTTTCCGGCACGTAACGCTTCCAGTCGTTGGCGCTGAAATGCCACCATTCGTTTCGCTGCCCATCAAAGCCGGCATTCATCATCGCTTTCTGCAGGAGATAAAGATGAGAGCGGACCAAAGGATTCGCACCATTGTAATGAAACATTGATGCGGGCGTGAAATCGTCGAAATCTGTCGGCATGGAGAGTGGCTGTCCCCAATCGTCGACGATGGTTGCATCCACCGCCACGCCCCAGGAGTGGAGCGAACCAGAACCATTCTGCGGATCGGCTACGTAATCGTTCTTTGGTACCAACCCCCACAGTCGTGCCTGCGCTGCGCGCGGACGATACGCATCCCAGATTTTGAGGCGGCAGTTATAGCGTCGCAAGGTCGTTTCCGCTGCAATCAAACACCGCGCCACTCCAGCCCGAACCATTGGCTGCATGCCACAGGGATAAAGTGGGCTATGAGCAATGTTCTTTGAAGCCGCGTACCGCAGCTCGATCCGAATAGTCGGAGCGACGTCGTGCAGGTTCACCCACTCGAAGTCATTCGTCGACGGTGCTGCAGTTCCAGCAGCTGCCAGCGGCACGCCGAGTAGGAAAATTGCAAAAACAATTCGCACCATCACGGTGAATCAATTCCCAGCTGTCGCCGGTGGTGGTGTTGCATCGGTCTTAGCGATGCGTTGCAGAAGAAGTCGCGCGGTATTTTCGGGAACATTGAAGCGGATTTCGAGATCGGCATGCTGGCGACTGATTTCAGGCGGCGCAGCGAAGAGTGGGAGATCAGATTGCTCGAGGTGCAGCCACTGTGATGGATTTTCATGAATGCTTTTGGCCAGATCGCTGGCCGCACTTTCCGATGACAGTCGTAGCAAAAGGCGCGCCTTAGCCGGTGTTTGAAGGGACACGCCCAAACCAAGCAATTGCGCGCGATCCAGCAGTTCACGCGGAAAAATTGGATGAAAAACCCGAATCAATCCTGGCGGATCGCGTGAAATCAAACGCAATGTTGTTTCACGATCGAGTGCCTGAAACCGATCAAAGAACTCGCCGGTGATCTGGAGATCAGCGTCGAGTCCGAGACGAACGCGCACCAGCTCGTCGACGCCGTCAGGCAAGCCCACGGCGAGCGTTTTGGGCCCAACGCGCGCGATGCTGAAGTCTGAACGCTGCCATACCGGGAGCCCGCTAATCGTTCGTTTTTCGAATTGCGGGTCTTCCGCAATCGTTCGCACCACGGCAGAAATATTGTCGCGCGCTTCCACTAAAAGAAATTCTCGTGGGGGCGCATTTTCCGCAGTGGTCAATGCGCGGGTAACGCGGCTGGTATCGGCGGGGATGCGCAACCGCGGCGTCTGGGAAGCGGCACCGATCAGTCCGGGCCAGGTTTGCAGCCAGAAATCTTCATTCCGCCATTTCTTGGGCAAATCATCGCGATCAAAACGCTCCGCGTTCAGGGAAAGAATGGCGTCGGTTTCGCGCGGCAGCCACTCGCGTTTGGGCGGGGATTGAAAAACGAGCAGCAGGACAATTCCTAAAAGGCTGAAGATAGAAAAAATGACAAAATAAAATTTTCGCAGCTCCTGTTTGTCGATCTGGGCAGAAAGGACGTTGAGTTGTTCCCTGTGTTCGTGATGGCGTTGCACCGACTGGCGGTGGCGGAGGACATCATGCAACAAGTGAGGCGCATTGGGCGGCGCGATTCCGCGAGTCGCAAGATGACGACCGATGTTCAGGTAGGCGGGATCTTTTCGTTCCTCGACGGTTTGGTGCTGGGCCTTTGCTTGCCGCAATGCCTCCTGTTGTGCACGCGCGGTGTCGTTCAACGCGCGGTCAGTCGTTTCGAATCCTTCGCGAATACGGGCAATATTTCGCTCTGCGGCCGAGAGTTCGTCTTCTGCCACTGCGAGCCTTTGGGTGGCCTGGCGACAGGCTTCCGCGCTTCCTTCACGCGCACGGACGATTTCGGCGCGCTCCTGTGGCAATCGCGTTCGTTTGCTGGCAAGCGCAGCGGTGCGCGCAGCCAGGTCCGGTGGTGGCGGCGCCTGTGCTTGCAGAGCCGAGAGTTGCTTTAGCAATTCACGGTCGGCCGAATCATTGGCCTGCAAGCGCGCTTCCACTCCTGCCAGTTCGCGCTCGCAAACGGCGGCAGCATGTTTCGCTTCGTCTTGACGTTGCAGGATCGGCTTCTTTTCTTGTTCCAACTTGGCGATGGCGTCGCTTTGCGCCCGTGCATTCTCTGCGCGCTCGGATTCGATCTTTTTGAGTGCGTCTTCGATTTGTGCAATCCGCAGTGCCACTTCCTTTTGTTCCTGCTCGAGCTTCTTGAGGGCGACGATTTCGTTGCGAACTTCGGGAAAATTCGCGGCCTGGGCGGTGCCTTCCCGCCCCAGATGAATCTCACTGCGCTGCAACTGTCGCCTAACGTGTCGCAACGCCATGCGCGTGCGTTGCCGGCGCACTTTCAAGCCAAGCTCGCGCAAACCGGTGCGGATGAAACTCACAAGGGAATGCTAACTAAACTACAATTCAGACAAAGGAATTTTCCGTTTCTCTCGCCCCTGAGCTCATTCTTCTTCACTCAGCTTCGCCAGCACGCTGAAGTCTTCCAGCGTCGTGGTGTCTCCGGTTACGGTTTTGCCGCTTGCAATTTCCTTGAGCAACCGGCGCATGATTTTTCCGCTGCGAGTCTTCGGCAATGCTTCCGCAAAACGCACTTCGTCGGGCTTAGCGATAGCCCCGATGTGCTCGGTCACGTGATCGCGCAGCTCCGTCTTTAATCCGGCGGATGGAGTCGCACTTCTCTTCAGGGTCACAAACGCGACCACGGCCTGCCCTTTCATTTCATCCGGGCGCCCTACCACCGCCGCTTCCGCAACGTGCGCGTGTGCTACCAGCGCGCTTTCGATCTCGGAGGTTCCGAGCCGATGTCCGGCGACATTGAGCACATCGTCAATGCGGCCGACGATCCAAAAATAACCGTCCTCATCACGTCGCGCGCCGTCGCCTGTCAAATAACGGCCTTTGAATTCAGTCCAGTACTGTTTTCGATACCGCTCTTTGTCGCCATAAATCGTCCGTAACATCGCCGGCCACGGTTTCCGTATAATTAATTTCCCGCCGACATTGGGGCCAACCTCTTCGCCACGCTCGTCTACTACCGCGGCATCAACGCCAAAAAAAGGCAACGTCGCACTGCCCGGCTTGGCCGGGATCGCGCCGGGTAGCGGAGTGATCAGGATCGAGCCGGTCTCAGTCTGCCACCAGGTGTCGACAGTGGGACAACGTCCGCCGCCAATGATTTTGGAATACCACATCCATGCTTCCGGATTAATCGGTTCACCTACAGATCCAAGAAGTCTCAAGGAGGAGAGATCATGCTTTTTCACCCAATCGTCCCCCCAGCGAATGAACGCCCGGATCGCGGTGGGAGCGGTATAAAGGATGGTGACGCGATAATCTTCAATGATCCTCCAAAATCGATCGGGCTCAGGCCAGTTCGGTGCACCCTCATACATCAGAGTGGTTGCGCCCAGGCTGAGTGGCCCATAAACAACGTAACTGTGACCGGTGACCCAGCCGACATCCGCCGTGCACCAGAAAAGATCCTCGTCGCGAATGTCGAAGACATATTTCATTGTCGTATAAATTCCGAGCAGATACCCGCCGGTGGTATGGAGAATTCCTTTCGGCTTTCCAGTCGAACCACTGGTATAAAGAATGAAAAGTGAATGCTCGGAGTCGACTGCCACCGGTTCGCAGTTGGCGTCGACGTACTCCAGCTCGCGGTGCCACCAAACGTCCCGCCCTTCCTCCATGTGGATCTCATTACCAGCTCGCCGGAAAACGATCACCCGTTTGACCGAGGTGCCACCGATGAGCGCATGATCAACGTTGTTTTTCAGGGGAACAATCGTGCCGCGGCGATAGCTGCCGTCGGCTGTAATCAATGCAATCGCTCCACTGTCGGCGATGCGATCGCGAATGCTGTCAGCGCTAAAACCGCCAAAAACAACCGAATGCACTGCGCCGATGCGCGCGCACGCCAGCATTGCGATCGCGGCTTCGGGAGTTGTCGGCAGATAAATGATGACCCGATCGCCTTTTCGAATTTTGTTTCGCTTAAGGACATTGGCGAAGCGGCAAACTTCGCGATGTAACTGCTGGTAAGTCAGAGTGCGTTTCTCACCGGGCTCGCCCTCCCAGATAATAGCGGCTTTGTTTCGCCGCGGACCCGCAAGATGACGATCGAGGCAGTTTTCCGAGAGATTCAGTTGACCGCCAACAAACCATTTCGCGAACGGTGGCTTCCAATCGAGCACTTTCTTCCAGGATTTATGCCAAATGAGTTCCTTCGCTTGGCGTGCCCAAAACCTGTCGGGAGCTCGAATCGATTCGCGATACATTTTTCGGTATTGCGCGAGCGATTTGATCCGCGCGTTTTTGGCGAACTCTTTCGAAGGCTTGAAGACGCGCTTCTCGATCAAGTGCGATTCGATGTTTTTTTCCATTCGAACTTCCTAATATCGCTGGCAGACGCGCGGGGCAAGCGCGGGGCCAAGAAGGTTGAAGCGTTATAAATTCGCCCCTTTAACGCTTCAACTCTTCAACGCGGCAACGTTTTTGCATTGTTCTATTCCATCCGGTCGTGAAAGAGTTCCTTCATGAGCGATCACGTTTACAAAAAAATCGAGCTGGTTGGTTCGTCGCCGAAATCGATTGAGGCGGCGGTGGAAAATGCTTTGGTGCGCGCAAAAAAGACCGTCCGCAACATGCGCTGGTTCGAGGTGACGGAAACGCGCGGTCACATCCAGGACGGAAAGATCGATCACTGGCAGGTCGGGGTAACAGTTGGCTTTACCTTGGAGGACTAGCTTCGCGCCGTTGCGGCGGGAATACAGATCGGTAGGGCGAGACTCTGTCGAGCCGGGCGGGGATGCTGAGTGAGATTCTTGCGGCTCCGCGGAGCGTCGCCCTACCAAAAGGTGGTTACGGGCGCTACTCTTCTTCCTGCACGATCTCGTAAACTTTGGTCGCGCCGTACAGGAGCAGCGCTGGCTTGAGCGCAAACATCAGTAAGCGGACTACGCCGCCAAACAATCGCCCAATCGGCAGCCGGTTCAGGATCATACCGGCAACGAGCGCGATGAGAAGCGACTGTGCCGGCTTTTCGCGCACAAATTCTTCCGCCTGGCTCACCACCTCGGAAAATTGGTCCTGTGCGTAACGCACGCCGCGCAATGCGATATCAGTGTTTTCGTCCATAACTTTGTTTCGGTTGTCAGAGCCGCTTTGCGTGTTCTCATTCCGCTAGCGCAACCTCAGCCAGATACTGTTGGCTCCCCTGCCCGGCGGAAAATCACGTGGCTTGGGTCCGCTATGAAAGGTGCCGGCACGCCGCGACGCTTTCAAGCAAAACCGTGCCATTACCTCCAGGCCTCGCTCGTTCAGCGTGCCGCAGTTGGTCGAAAGCAAAATGCGCGCGTCACGACCGGCCACTTCCAGCGCTTCT
>QHPN01000026.1:11657-16580 GCA_003219115.1 Verrucomicrobiota bacterium
CTTCCGCGATGCGATCGCGAGAAGGTCGGTGGATCAAGCACGATTAAATCGAACTTCTCGCCTCTTCGCGCCAGTCTCGGAAGGACTTCAAAAATGTCATCGGCAATAAACTGGTGTCCGATCGCGGGCAAATTGTTGAGCGCGAAGTTTTGACGTCCGCGTTCGAGTGACTTCTGCGAGAGATCCACGCTCACGGTTTTCGCACCCGCGACCGCGGCGGCAACGGAAAATGAACAGGTATAGGCGAAACAATTCAGCATTCGTTCGGGTGCTGCTTTGCGAACAAAGCTTCGATTTTCGCGTTGGTCGACAAACAAACCCACGGAGTAGCCAGCGCTGAAGTCGATCTCGTAGCGGAGACCCCGTTCCATTACGGTTGTGTGCGAGCTGGTGCTAGAGTCGCCGAAAATGAGTTTTGGCGCTTCCCGCTCTTCATTCCGCTTCGGCAGAAAACGCTCAAAAATTCGTTGGGTATTAAAGCCCATTGCTCCCGCCCATAAAAAAAACTCTCTCTTCAATTGTTCGCGCCCCGCCTGATCCTTGAAGGAAATCAGAATATCCTGGCCGAACCGTTCCACCCAGCCGTCGGCGATTGTGCAAAGCCGGTAGGCGTCAGTCCCTTCCGCTTCGAAGTCACGCATCAATTCTTGCTCGATCCAGATGGTTTTCATCCTTCCTTTTTAGTTTAATCACACCTCGCGGCCTGTCTTGCCGCGCCCCAGCGGTGCGATAAGCTCGGCGGATGCAGCAAGTCACGGTGCGTGTCCCCGCCAGCACCTCCAATCTCGGGCCCGGTTTCGATTGCCTGGGCGTCGCGCTCGCACTTTACAATCAGGTCACCATCAAATTAGGCAACGCCGGCGGCAGCAATCGAATGGTTCGGGGCGCAGCGAGAAAGTTTTTTGCGGTCGCTAATTGCAAGCCGTTCAATTTTTCCTGCGACATTCGTGGCAATGTTCCAATTGGTCGTGGACTGGGCAGCAGTGTCACGGTGCGGCTCGGTGTGCTTCATGCCTTGAACGAAATCGCGCGAACAAAACTCGGCCGTGACGAATTATTTAAGCTCTGTGCCGAGCTCGAAGGCCACCCCGACAACGCTGCGCCCGCGAGCTTTGGCGGCTTCACCATCGCGCGCCGGACTGAGGTGCAGCACTTCAATGTTTCTCCGCAGCTTTGTTTCATTTTGCTTATTCCGTCTTTTGAGATTGCAACGATCGAAGCACGGCGAGTATTGCCGCCGGATGTTTTGCGCACCAATGCGGCGCGAAATGCCGCAAATGTCGCGGCCATTGCCGCTGCCTTCGCAAGGCGTGACTACGAAAGACTTCGGGGCTGTTTCGTTGACTACTTGCATCAACCGTTCCGAAAAAGATTAATCCCGTTTCTGGATCGGGTGATTACAGCGGCAGAAGGCGCCGGCGCCTTGGGAGCTTTTCTCAGTGGCTCGGGGTCCGCGATCTGCGCTCTGGCTTTGGATGATTCGAAAAAGATAGCAGCCGCGATGCTGAGAGCGTCTCGGCTATTTCATACACAGACCGTCATCACCCGTGCTGATAATCGCGGCGTACGTGTTTTAAAATCCGCAATCGAATGAGCCGCTCGCTGGAAAATCTCGAGCAGTTTGCGATCGATGTCATTCTCGAACGTCGGGGCGGAGTTCGCGCGGCTCTGTTGCGGTCTTTTCTTTATTTTCTCTCGCTCATTTACGAACGACTCGTGCAGTTCCGTCTCTTCCTTTATCGCAAACGAATTCTTCGTGAGCGGGCTCTCGGCATTCTCGTTATCAGCATCGGGAATCTCACTGTCGGTGGAACGGGTAAGACTCCGATTGTGGAAAAATTTGCCCGTGCTTTGCAAAAAGGAGGACGTCACGTTGCCATTCTTAGCCGTGGTTATAAAAGTGTTCCGCGCCCGAGCAAGCGCGGTTTGCTGGCAAAGGTACGCGGCGACAATCCCGATCCACCACGCGTCGTTTCCGATGGGAAATCACTGCTGCTCGACTCGCTTACTGCGGGAGACGAGCCCTACATGTTGGCGCACAACTTGAAAAACGTGGCCGTATTGGTCGACAAGGATCGCGTCAAGAGCGGGCTCTTCGCGATTGAAAAAATGAACGCCGATACTTTGCTGCTCGACGACGGTCTGCAATATCTCCACCTCAAGCATCGGCTCGATATCGTGCTGGTTGATCGGCAGGCGCCGTTCGGGAACGAATTTCTTTTGCCGCGTGGAACACTGCGCGAACCACCGCGGAATTTGCGCCGCGCCAGTTACATTTTCATTACCAAAAGTACCGGCAAATCTAATGAAGAGCTGATCGAACGAATCCGCCGTTACAATCGCACCGCGGAAATTATTGAGTGCGCGCACAGGCCGTTGCATCTCAAAAATGTCGTGACCGGCGAGATTGAGTCGTTGGAAAAATTACGCGGCACTTACATCGGTTCCCTTTGCGCAATTGCCGCACCGGAGAGCTTCGAGGATGGATTACGCAAGCTCGGCGCCCAGATCGAAATCGCCAAGCGCTACATCGATCATCACCGTTACACCGACGCGGAGCTGCAAAATTTCATCAATCGTTGCATTCGACGGGACTTGGAAATGGTGGTTACAACCGAGAAAGACGCCGTGCGGTTTCCCTTGCTGGCGAAAACTGAGGTCCCGATCTTTTTCCTGCGGGTGGAAATCGAAATTCTGAGCGGCCACGAGACCTGGGAACATTGCGTGGCGCGCATCTGCAAACCGCAACCAATGCTGACGCCAGAGCGATTCTTCGCGTGAAGTCTCACACAAAGGCCACGAAGGATACAAAGGGACAAGGGACGCAACAACTTCTGTCGTCGTCCGAGTTTTTTTAATTCGGCGTTGGACGTTGGGCGTTGGGCGTTCGACGTTTTCCACCGATGTCCGCAAAAACTGAACTCGTTGTCGAAGGCAAAAAGCTTGCCGTCTCGAACCTGGACAAGGTTCTTTATCCGAAGGCCGGCTTCACCAAGGGACAGGTAATCGATTATTACATCCGGATTGCGCCGGTGCTTCTGCCGCATCTGCGCGACCGGCCGCTCACAATGAAGCGTTACCCAAACGGAGTAGATGCAGAATTCTTCTACGAAAAGAATTGCCCATCGCATCGGCCGAAGTGGGTGAAGACGGCGAAGGTTTGGAGTGAAGGCAATAACCGGATCATGCAGTACTGTCTGGCACAGGATTTACCGACACTGGTTTGGGCCGCGAATCTAGCTGATCTGGAGTTACACACCTCGTTAGCGAAAAAGAAGGATGTGGCGCGACCGACGATGATGGTGTTCGATCTCGATCCCGGAGCGCCCGCTGACATTGTGCAATGCTGCCAGGTCGGACTTTGGCTGCGCGATTTGTTGAGCAAAATGAAGCTAAAATCGTTTGCGAAGACAAGTGGATCAAAGGGTCTGCAGGTTTATGTCCCGCTGAACACATCCGCGACGACGTTTGACCAAACCAAACATGTATCGCGTGCGCTGGCACAGCATCTCGAGGGCGAACATCAAAATCTTGTTACTTCAAATATGTCAAAAGCGCTGCGTAAAGGAAAAGTCTTCGTCGACTGGAGCCAGAACGACGAACACAAGACGACGGTGTGCGTTTATTCCCTTCGCGCCAAAGAAGAGCCGACGGTTTCAACTCCGGTTAGCTGGGACGAAGTTGAAAACTGTTTGAAAAAGAAGAAAGCCGACTTGCTAAAATTCCGTTCCGATAAAACTCTCGCCCGCGTGGAAAAAATGGGCGACATCTTCGAGCCAGTCGAAGAATTGAAACAAAAACTGCCGAAGAAATGGAAGCTTTAAGAGGTCCAGTGCGGGCATGGCTGAAATCTCCTGCGACCAAATGACAATTTTAAAGCATGAAAAAAGTAAACCTCAAAGATATTGAAGAACGCCGACGTCAGTCACCAAATGGAAAGTTTGGTCGGGCATCCAAAGATATTTCGATCGCTCTGGGACGCGATCCAGAGTCCTTTGACTTAAGAAAGCGCCATCCATTTGATCTGGCGCTGGAGCGAGTTTCGAAGGGTAAAACAGTTTGTCCTTATCACTCTCACTCTGCCGAATCCGAGCTTTACCTGGTGGTGTCAGGCAAGGGGAGTATTCGCGACAAAGACGGAACGACAATGGTGACCGCGGGTGACGCGTTTTTCTTCGGCCCCGGCGAAGCCCATCAACTCACCAACGCCGGTGAGGAAGATTTTGTTTATTACGTTATCGCGGATAATCCCCGGGGCGATTCCTGTTACTATCCCGACAGCGGAAAGTTTGCGGTCATGAAAGAAGGAACCAACGAAGTGATCGTGAAAGGGACGGAAACTGATTACTTCGACGGCGAAGAATAATTATCCGCTAACTACGCCACGTACGCTAACCAGAATTCATTATTTGGCGTATTTAGCGGTAACTCTTCCGTGCAACGGCATCAATCGCCGGGCGGTGGGCCGGGCGGCATGAATCCGTGCTGGTGCAGGAGATGGCGATGACGTTTTTCCATTTCCGCAAGTTTGCTACGTTGTTCTGGAGTGAGAAGCGGCTGTATCTCGTGATGCGTTTGGCTAAAGATCTCGTGGACGCTTCGCATCGTTTCTTCGCGTGTCGTCTTCAGTTGAGACGCGGCGCGATCGATGATAGGGGAGATTTTCTGCATCTGGTCGGGCGTGAGTCTTAGTTCCACGCGCAAGCGCTCCTTCATATGCTGCGCCATGGAGTCCGCGGCCATGTGTGCGAAAAAAGCCTGGTGCATGTGAAAGGCACCGAAAAAACCAGAGACGGCGCCGGCGAGAAAAACGAGCACGAAGGCGAGAATCAATTTCCAGCGCAAAGACTTGTTCATTCGCCGAGGTTGTTTTGGATGGCCGTGTCCGCCATTGCATATTCTGTCGGAAGGTCGTTGTTGGAA
>QHPN01000264.1:0-4782 GCA_003219115.1 Verrucomicrobiota bacterium
CAGGAAAAGCACGCTAATATTCCAAATAGAGGACATAGCAACAGCCCGAGGCCAAATGCGGCAGCTCAGATTTGTTCAATACGATAACCGCGTGATTTGAGCAGCGCCAGCAATCCTTCTGGCCCGCCCATGTGTCCCGCGCCCACCACAACAAAATAGATTTGACCGCTGTGCAATAACTTTTCGATTTTTGGAATCCAGTTATGGTTTCGATCTTCGATTAAACGCTGGTGCAGCCAGGAAAGGTCGCTAAACAAAGTGCTCTCATCTCGCGCAATGGCATCGACGTCGCCCCCACGCCAGGCTGCGAGGTTGGCATCTTTATGGGACGTCGCTGAAACGAAAGTTGAAAGTAAAGCCAGTTCGGCCTGCTTGTCCGTCAGACCTGATATAATTCCGTAATGTTCGCGAAACGACTCTAGTCCGCCGACCGACTTTCCGTTTGCCTTTGCACGTCGAAAAAGGAATCCTTCTACGCCTAATTGGTTAGTCGCGCTTGACCACAGCATTGCGACCAGCATCCATGGCCGGTATCTTTGTAACTGCGCTTCCGGCATGCGCAAAAGTCCAAAGAAGCGACGCAAGTAATCATAGGTTCGTGGATCGATGTGATTTTTTAAGCTGTCATTCTTGGGGTAAAAGCCGGATTTATAGAGGTTACGCATCGCGCTGGCAGAAACGTTTGGCTCGTCTTCAAAGACCAGGCGCGAGGATGCATCGAATGCCCGATTGTAGGCAGAAGGCAGGGGGTAGTCGGTGCTTGATAATCCATGAACAGAACCGCCAAGATATATAACGTTTCCGTTGTTTTCGGTTACTCGCCAGACTGAAGAGGCATCGGCCGCAACTGCGCCGAGTAGAATTGAAAAGGTGATCAGGAGGAAGCGCATGCCCATCCATTTCTAGCAGGACGAAACACGCTCGGCAAGGTGTAAACGTATTCTACTTGGAATTCATTTCTTATTCTGCTACAAGGCCCGGAATGCAAATGTCCCTTTGGTTGATTCGAAGAATTGGCCTAGCGCTTGCCGTTGTTCTAGGAATTGCGCCGTTGGTCGTTGCGGAAGATGCGTCGATTGACAAACTGCTAAGTAAGTTGCCCCCGCCGGAAAAACTGGCCAAGTCGCCGGTTCAGCGAGCGCTGCAACAACCCGATCCTGCGTTTAAAGATCCTCTGGGTCGACAAACCGTTGTGGCGGTGCTCATGCGAAACTATCCACAGGCCTTGGTTCTGAGCCGGAAACTGACCGAACGTTATCCGCGCAGCAGTGCGGCCTACTGCGTCCGTGGCGCGTTGGGATTGGGCCAGCGCCAATTTGCTGAAGCCTCTTCCAGCTTCCACACGGCGGCGAACATTCAGCCACATTCTGCGCTGGCATATTGGGGATTGGCATCTGTGGAAGGCGCCCAGAGGCGCTTCGGAGCCGCCGTCCCGTATCTCCATCGCGTCGCTGAACTCGAACCCAAGTCTTTCCTTCCATACTATGCCCTAAGCGGATGTGCGGGGCAGCTCGGAAACAAAGAAGAGAGTCTTCAATACGCAAAGAAGGCGACCGCTCTTGCCCCCTCCGTCGTTTTCACGTGGATTCAACTGGCCCGCGCCGAAAGAGCTCTCGGCCATGCCCAAGGGACCTTGGACGCTATTGCAAAAGCGGCCGAGGTTTCTCCTGACAGTGCTGCCATGCTGGCCGTGGTGGGCTATAGCTATATTAATCTGAATCAGGTTCCCCAGGCGATTCCACCTTTGCAGCGGGCCGCTCGGCTCGCTCCCCGGGATTATCTTGTGCAATCGCAGCTCGGTTATTGCTTGATGACAACTGGACAAGTTGATGCCGGAATCTCCTACCTTCGCAAAGGTTCCAGCCTGAATCCAAAATACGGACCAGTATGGGAGCATCTCGGATTAGCCTATCAAGAGAAAGGTAATCACGGTGATGCGGTGAAGGCGTTTGAGAGAGCTACGCAGCTTATGCCGAACCGTCGCCCGGCGTGGCAACATCTGGCTGAGGAATATCGTGCGGTCGGGCGAATGCAAGATGCACAGGGTGCGGCTGCTCGCGCACAATCGCTGCCGGCACCGAAGACAAACTCGGCAAATAAAAAGGCGTAACGGCGACGGTGGGCGCGATCTGTCACCGTACGGTTCGCGCGAGCATTCTTTGTTTTGTCATCCCGAGCGAAGCGAGCGACCTCACCTATGAAGCCTTCATCACTCAACTTCTCATCACGTTCCACGAGCTCTGGTGAGATCCTTCGCTGCGCTCGGGATGACGCGCGTTTGCGCCGAGACCGGGACGTTACTCGGGCAAATGCAATTAGCCTGGCTTGATTGTTGCTCGTCCGGATTCGGGCGGCGCCGTTGACAAGAGGCATTGTCCTATTTAAACTGCGCGACCTCGAAAATTATGCGTCCTATTTGGAAAGGCAGCATCAGCTTCGGGCTGGTTTATATTCCGATCGCAGTTTATCCTGCCACGCGCGAGGAGAAGTTGAGTTTTCGTCAACTGCGCGCGAGTGACCTAAGCCCGATTAAATACAAGAAGGTAGCCGAGGCCGACATGAAAGAAGTTGCGGCTACATTGTTCTAAAGGATGAGGACTTTGAGAAGGTGCGGATCGAATCGACTCATTCGATCGACATCACCGATTTCGTGGAACTGGAGCAGGTTGACCCCAAGTTCTTTTATAAACCGTACTTTCTTGAGCCGCAAAAAGGTGGCGAGAAAGCTTACGCCTTGTTGCACAAGGCGTTGAGCGGGACCGGGAAGATCGGCGTTGCCAAGGTGGTTATCAGCAATCGCGAATACCTCGCTGCGGTCAAAGCCGATGGGTTGTTCCTGATTTTGGAACTGATGCATTTCGCCAGCGAAGTTCTGACACCGGACGAACTAAATCGGCCCAAGACCGAGTTGAACGAAAAAGAGCTGAAGATGGCGCACGCGCTCATTGAAAGCATGTCAAGCGCGTGGGAACCGAAGAAGTATCGTGACGAATATCGCGGTGCGGTGATGGAACTGATCGAACAAAAAGCTAACAAGAAAGAGATTGGCCCCAAAATTGAGGTAAAACCGCGCGCTACGAACGTGGTTGATCTGGTCAAAGTTTTGCAGGAAAGCCTAAACCGGAATCAATCGCTGAAAGTAAAGCGTGGTTCCGGTCGAAACGGTCCCAGATCATCGAGCGCGCTGGTTAAGCAGAAGCGCCGCGCGGTTGCCTAAGCATCTTCTGTAGCGGCGGTCTATGACCGCCGAGCGGCGACCGCGCCTACAGAAGGCGCGCCCGAAGGATCGAACAGATTTTGCGAACCAGAGGAAGAATTGTAGAGCGTCTGTGTCAGACGCCGGCTTGAAAAGTTGCCGTTTCACAGAAGCGCCCTACAAATCGTCGCCGCCGCTACAACAGCTGCATCATCTGTGTCGCGAGCTTCGGCCCAATCCCGGCCTCTTCGTGCTTGAAATAAACAAAAACGTCCGACCACCTCTGGCGTTGTGCTTTGACCATGTCGGCCCATCGATTCACGTCAGCTGTTTGATAATCTTCGCGTCGTAACCGCAGGTAGCCCCAATCAGCGGTCGCGATCTGCGGCGCCTGTAATTTGTCCGTGTCGGCAATGCACAAGCAGACATTTCGTTTTCGCAGTAGCGCAAATACTTCCTCATCCAACCAGGATTCGTGACGGAACTCAAAGGCGGCGCGCATGCTTGGTGGCAACGACTCCGTGAAATGCTCCAGCAGAGCAGCATCTTTCTTCAGATTGGGTGGAAGCTGAAATAAGACTGGACCAAGACGCGTCCCTAATCCGCTCGCTACCTCGTAAAAGTAGTCCACTGTATCCCCACAATTCCGCAATCTTGCAAAATGAGTCACTTTCTGAGGCGCTTTCAGTGTGAATCGAAATGTCTCCTGCGTAAGGTTGCACCAGTTTTCGATAGTTTTCGGAGCCGGAATGCGGTGAAAGGTGTAGTTAATTTCTGTGGTATTGAGTCGCTCGGCATAAAAGGGCAGCATCTTGGCTGCTGGTAAATCCTCCGGGTAAAAGTTTCCCTTCCATTCCGCATATTGGAAACCGGAGGTTCCAATCCAGTAGTTCACTTGCCGCGTACTCCCTTCGTCACCCGTACAAGCTCAGCTGCGACTTGTTCGATTCGTTTTGCCAGCTTGGTGCCCGCAAGTTTGTCACCGTTGAAAGAATCACCGGTAGCATAGACAAATCTCGGAATGATTAGACAACGGAAATCGAGCATCAGGCTATTGGCAAAGCTCATTACCGACATGTAGCTTCCCATGCCACCGGCGGCACAAAGAAAGCCGACTACTTTGTCTTCCCAGGCGCTTCCGGTCAATTCAACCATGTTCTTGGCGGCGGCGCTGACATCGTAGTTGTAAACTGGGGTCGCCACGATGATTCCATCAGCCCTTTCGATTGCGGCCGTTATATTTTTCGCGGCGGGATGATTATAACAAGCATCGGCGTCGCACACTGGGAGATCCAGCTTGCTAATGTCGAGCCATTCGCAATTCAGTTTCGCTTTCTTGAGCCAATTGAAGGCAGCTTGTCCCATACGCCGGCTGTTGCTATCGGGATTTCCACTGGTACTGACAACGAGATAGTTCGGCATGTTTCGTTACCAGCTTAGCTGAAAACAGTCACACGCAAACCAGGAGAGTTTGCTATTTGCCGCGCGCTACCGCACAGATTGCTGCTGCACGTTCCTTCGTCACCGACGCGCCATTTGGCGCGTCTCGTCTTTGTGGCTTTTCTGCTCATCTTTATTGCTTCGCG
>QHPN01000264.1:4825-5211 GCA_003219115.1 Verrucomicrobiota bacterium
CACCGTTTACCGGATCTGTTCCTGCACCTTGGCGGAACGCATGTCCATCACTTGAACTACGGAATCTTTTTGCTCTCGACTGTCGCGGCAGTCCTTCTTTTCGCAAAAATGAACGAGACGGGCTGCCTGTGCCTTCGTTTATGGAATTGGGATGGCGCTGACCTTTGATGAATTCGGCATGTGGCTGCACCTGGGAGGTCGACCATGCTGACGACAAGCTCATGCCGCACGACTCAATGTAAGAGATCGCGGCTTGCTCGCTCCGATAGCTTCAGCTGGTAGTCGAGCTGTCGGGCACCAACCTTGAGATACTCTGGCGTGAAGAATAGGTCATCATCCGACGCAACAGGCGAGTTGAGTGTGTGAGCTGGGTCTGCTGGCAAATA
>QHPN01000265.1:0-2151 GCA_003219115.1 Verrucomicrobiota bacterium
ACAGCGCTTCACAGCACTCCGGCTTGGAGGGAGTGAGAATTTCAGGCGGAGTGAGACGCCAGACCGGGCCGGCATTCATCACCATGATGCGATGCGTAAATGGATTGAAGCCAATATTAAATTCGCCGTTGCTTACTTCCGCAGAAGAACCGGGCGGCGCGTTAAAAGTAATGTAACGTGGCGAATTAGCCTTGGTCTTATCGGCACCGCCAAACCCGGGGGTCCCACAGCCCCCGGACCCAGGAAGTAGCTCGATTTTGACATTAACTGTCTCGCCCGTGGGCTGGAAAGGTACGATCTTTATCGTGTAATGCGTCGTGCCGTCCTTAAGGGGAGCGACGGTTGCAATTTCGGGACGGTATCCGCTCGTTGCAGACTGGAAGTCAGCGGGTGTATTACCTCCCAAATTACCGACGACGCCTTCATAGATATACAGATCGTAATCAGACTGTCCGGTGCCGGTATCCACCCAGGAAAGCGTGACCTTAACGGCCGCGTTGCAATTGGTACCGGTGTAGCCTGCGGGAAGGGTTACCGTGAGATCAAAGCTGTCGCACGGGAAAGTGCTGCTGTTGCAGCGCGGACCGGTATCTAGCTGGCCAAGGCCGAGTGGCGACGGGTTTGGCTGCACAAACGGACCGGCCGTGTACGTGACCGGACCGGACACGGTAGTCAAGGTGCCGCTCGATGGAGTGGAGGCGAAGCTAAGCATCGCCATCCATCCGCCGAAAGAACAGAGCATGAACGCGGTGAAGATTCGGGGATTAAAGAAGGCGGATTCGGAGGCAGGGTGGTCTTTTTTCATGGGGCAGTTTGTAGTTTTAGGAGTCAGGCGATGACCTGAAATCCGAATTCTCTTTCGTATCGAAAGCTGAATGTGGATGTGTTGCTAGTAAACGTGCGAAGAGGCTCAACGGAAAACACGATTACATTTTTGTAATGTTAAATTAGGTTCGCCGATTGCTAGCCGTCCAAGGGTCCCGGCCAGTTAATCGAATGAACTCAAAAAAGCAGTCGAGCAAGAAGAGCAAGCGACTCATGCCAACTCAACCCAACAAACATTCAACAACCTTGTAAAGAATAACCGCGACGCGCGCATCTATATCGCACGAGACCGGATATTTCTGCCCGTTCGCCTCGCGTCGGCTTGGTCTAACGTGAAACGGCCGCTTCCCATAAGAAGCGGCCGTCGATAGAGTGCTTTCTGCAGCTAGTGCTCAGTCAACTAGCCGTTCTATTGGTTTCGAGGTCAGGTCTGATTACCTTGAATACTGACCGTAACGCTCTTGGTATTGTTAGTTTCTGTGCTTTCGATCACCGTATTGTTCCTGTCCGCCGTTGTCTTAATGGTGTGTTGGCCTTTTTGTACGCTGGCTGTGTACCAGTCGACCGATATGGTCGCGCTCGCTCCGGGAGCCAAGTTAGGAGTATCGATCAAGCCAAGGACCGTTTTCCCGTCGAGCAAGAACTCAGTCTTTGAGGCGCCAGCACTTGCATTGCCTTGATTCTTGATCGTAGCCGTGAGCGTTACCTTACTGCCTTGAGGCGCCTGTTTATTACTCGCCTTTAGGGTCGAAACGATCAGGTCCGGCCGGGCAGCCACTGCCGCTTCCGCATTGATAAATCCGTAGCCATCCAGGGGGGAGTAGCCTGTGCCGATCTTGTTCGTGATGCGACCGCTGAAGGGATAATCAACTCCGCGGTCAGTAACAATGCCGGTAAAGAACATGCCGGGTAGTATGACGGGATTATCGGCGTACTCAGGAATTAGTACGCCGCTGCCAAGGATATCAGCCGAATATTCGCCGGTCTGCCCATAAAGCGGGTTGGGAATAGTCTGGCCCGCGGGAACAGTCGCGTCCTGCTGCTGATTACGTCCGTTATTGAAGCGGAATGTCTTGCCGACTATGAAGCTGTTCGCCGGAAACGCGATGTTTAGCGTCCAGTTAAAGGCAAGACCTTGCTGAACCTGATGCGAGAAGGTCGCTGTGCCTGTCACATCGCTGTGCGAACCGTTCACATAGAGATTACTGTTAAAGACCATTCCGGGCGTGAAGTTGTACTTGGACGAATCAAGAAAGTCGCTGTACTCGGTTGATGTGCCGGGAGCCGCGCCGCCAACATAGTTACCGCCGGTTGGGTTGCCGCCCT
>QHPN01000265.1:2187-5669 GCA_003219115.1 Verrucomicrobiota bacterium
ATTAAAGTGAATTTCCTTCACGTAACCGGAGCCGCTGTAGGTCACTGACCAGGAATTGGAATCATTTGAGCCGGTGCCGGTATTGGAGTCATTATCGCTGGTAATATTGACGGTGACGACGCCGTTATGCGCTGTGGCGGTTCCAGAAGCGAAGTAGGGATCGAGATCATGCGGAAAGGCGGTGGATTGCATGATTGTTTTCGCCTCCGCCGGGGTAAGACTACCGGAACCGCCATGCGCCTGAATGATCAGCGCAGCGACGGCAGCAGCATGCGGTGAAGCTGCGCTAGTACCATAGAAGTTCGGATACTGCGCATCAGTATCGAATGGGACGTCCTGAACAGGACCGAGTGGGAAGAAGGTATTATTCGCCCCATCGGCCGCGGCAATATCCGGCTTCAGCCTTACTTGCGGCGTGGCCAACCGATTGTTGTTGGTGTCGAAGTAGATAGTTACTGGCCCCGGTGAAGTGAAGTCTTCGGGTAGGTTCGGCCGGAACATGGCGTAGGCCGCTACGCTATTTGCGCCTGCGGCAGCGCTGTGCCCAAAGGTAACTGGAGTGAGGTAGTTGTTATATTCGGCCGGTCCCATTCCAGTAAGGCCATTGCCGAAGAATACATACTTTAACTGCATGTTGGTCGGCGGAGTGGTATTGTTGGCCCGGGAAATGACCAGCTGCACCTGACTGGCAAAGCTGCTCAGATCCGGCACCCAAACTTCATAAGGTCGATTGTTAGCAAAGTTATTAGAAGCTATTGCTTCGAGGAAATTTCCACTCAGGTCGAAGAAGAGCAGATTAAAATCCTGTGTGATGCGCGGCACCGCACCAACTGTATCGTTAACTACCAGGCTGTAGTGACCACGCGTACTCACGGCCGGCTGGCCAATTATCGGAGGTGTGGTAGCAAAAGGATGGACGCGGACCTTGTAGGTGCCTGCGACTTGCGCAAAGAAGACAACGGTTTCATCGACACCCGTATCCTGATCAAGAATGGTGTTTCCATTCGGATCGATGACGGCAACAATGGCATCGAAATTCTCGCTCGGGTCTTGCGGCGTAGCGTGCTCGGTGACGACATAGGCATGCCCAGCTGTCAACGGCGTGGGTATGGTAAACGTAGTCTCCGGATTACCTAGCGGCGCCGGTTCACTATCGCCGGTCGTAGAATAGAGCGGAGGGTTAACCAACGTCGGAACGGTCGTATCATAGGGATCGCTCCATTGAAAAACAGCAGCTTGAGGATCGCTGGCACTGTTGAAAGTCTGTGTAATATCGGTCTGGCCGGCGTTGGGATTGAAATTGTGGAAACCGCCGGCATAAAGCGCAGGATTAACGCCGCTAAGGTTTAGGCCGGCAGCCGTGGCGGCTGCCGCAGCGGCCGCGCCCCTAACCGGATGAAATACGGAAGCGTACCCATCTGTGCCCCAGTTATTCGCTGCGGAAGAACAATAGCTTATGCCGGCATTAATTAACGACATCGATGACGCCCTGCGCAATGATGCCGTCCTGGAACATTGGTTCATCGAGATAGGAAACGTCATCGCAAACGACGTCGCCTTTGAAGCCCTGCTGAATCGCGGCCGGTTTTGTGAATCCCGGTAATCCGCCGAGTGCCCGTATATTATTGGCAAAGCCAACTTCGCCAGTATCAGCGGTGGCAAAACCGATGCGGGCTTTCGGCGCCATGTCAGCCACGATCTGGCACATGCCGCGGCCTTCGTTGGTCGCACCAGGGGTTGGATTGTAATCCTCAAGCACAACTACTGGCTGTGAGTTATTGAGGTTACCCGTCCCAGGCAGATCACCGGTCGCGACATCTGCGGTGGCGGTGGTAAAGCCACCCTCCGCGCTGGGCTGAGAATCGAAACTATCCGACATCACGCCGATTGACATTCCAAGTCCGTCCCAGTTGTGGGGGGAAGCGGGATTATAGGTGGTGTTAATGCGATTGACGCGATGTTGATTAATACCCTGCGATGTCACTGCCCCCACACTATGAATTGGTTTCAACTGTAGGATCACCGAGCGCACCCCATTGAACTTCGCGATGCCGGAGGCGTTAGTGAGCGTGATGTAGGCTTCGATCACACCGTGGCCGGCGTAGTTCTGATCAATATGCTGGACACTGAGCGCGGGAAAAACTGCTTGCAGTTGGGTTTGCAACGTAGCGAGAGGCACTTCTCCGCTTGGGGTGATATCCACCAAATATTTGCCGGTCGCCACCTCCTTAATGGCTTTGGCATCGAAGGCATTCGCCTGTTTCAAAACGGCGGCTTTGTAGGCGTTCACGTAAGCCAGAGTTGGTGTCACACCTCCGGGTGGCGCGGGCACGGCGATTGTTCCGGCTTGGAGGAGCGAATTTTCGAGGATCTTATTAAGGCCGTTGCCGAGGTTTTGTGGAACTGGATGACCTTTCGCGGTGGCAAAGCTCAAACCAATTAAGAGAGCGAGGGCGAGTTTAGTTTTCATTTGGGCGTTAATGGGATAATTGGGGATAAGTTCGATTCAGCTGAATCGGGGGTTAAGGTTAGCAAGTCTTATTTCCTACCCGAATGGGAGAACGCGACGAATTGACAATTTCGCCAGGCCGCTCAAACCATAGGAATGAGGAAACAAGGTGACGCGTGTAGTTGGGGTTAGGTTTCGGGGAAGAAACGGGCGCATTTCATAGATATTTCAAGTTTTTGTCAAGCCTATTCTGAAAACATTTGGTTTTACTTGAAACAAACTTTGGGCCCCTCCGAGGAACCTCCCGGAAACCGCGGATCAGACCTCCACCACCCGATTCTGTCCTCGCCCTCTCATTGATTTGTCGAATCGCGGATGCTAGGTAGCTACGCCCTTCGCCATGTCGCAGAATTACAAAGACACCCTCAATCTCCCGCGCACAGATTTTCCGATGAAAGCGAATCTGGCGCAGCGCGAACCGGAGTTACTCAAGAGGTGGGAAGAAATCGGCGTTTATCGCCGGATCCAAAAGTCACGCGAAAACGCGGAGCTGTTTGTCCTGCACGACGGCCCGCCCTTTGCCAACGGCGACGTGCACATGGGCACCGCGCTCAACAAAATCCTCAAGGATTTCGTCGTGAAATCCCAAACCATGCTCGGCAAACACGCGCCTTACGTTCCGGGCTGGGATTGCCACGGACTCCCCATTGAATACAAAGTCGTCAAGGAATCGCGCGACCTCGCTCCGTTGGAAGTGCGCAAACGTTGCGAAGCATTCGCGCGCAAATTCATCGATCTCCAGCGTGAACAATTCAAACGCCTCGGCGTTTTCGGTGATTGGGATCATCCCTATCTCACCATGAATCCCACTTACGAGGCGGAAATTTTGCGCGCCTTCGCCGTCTTCGTCGAGAAAGGTCTGGTTTACGAATCAAAAAAACCGGTTTTCTGGAGCACCGGCGCGCAGACCGCGCTTGCGGAAGCGGAAGTGGAATATCAGGAACGTGATGACACCACCGTCTTCGTGAAGTTT
>QHPN01000266.1 GCA_003219115.1 Verrucomicrobiota bacterium
AATATGGCCGCCCCTACAATTCCTGTTTCTGCAGCCTAATGCCGAGGATTTGCTCCCAGGCTTCCACTGAGAAAGCGCCGTTAGCATCAACCGTTCGTGGAAGTAGGAACCGTGGCAAATGTGCCAGGATTTCTCGAAAACCCACACGCCGCTTTGGGCTGCCGCGAGGTATCTGAGACAGCCGCTCTCGTCAGCGCGGAGTTGACGGCTATGCCGTCGCATCAGCCAGTTGACGCGGGCCGCAAACGAGCGAGGCATCTCCAGTGAACCTGCAGCAGCAAATTCTCGACTTGGGACGGCGTGCTCGTAAAGCCGCGCGTGATTTGGCCAAGCTTAGTTCTGAACAAAAAAACGCTGCACTTTTGGCAATGGCGGATGAAATCATGGCGAGCCAGGAGGCCATTCTTGCGGCTAACGAAAAAGATTTAAAGAGGGCGGACGCGCTTTCTCCAGCGACGATCGATCGCCTGAAATTGAATGTGGAGCGAATCACGGCAATGGCCGGCGGAGTTCGTCAGGTGGTGGCATTAGCGGATCCCGTTGGCAAAGTAGTCCGGGAATGGGCGCGACCTAACGGGATTCGAATCTCCAAGATGCGGGTGGCAATCGGGGTGATCGGGATTGTTTACGAATCGCGCCCGAACGTTACGACCGATGCGGCGGTCCTGTGCACCAAGGCTGGCAACGCCACCATTCTGCGGGGTGGGTCGGAGTCGATCCACTCGAACCTTGCGATTGTGGAAGCCCTTCAGCGCGGGGCCGCGAAAGGCGGCTTGCCGGCGGATAGCATTCTCCTTATTGCCGATACGGACCGGGAAGCGATCAAGCACCTGGCGGAGTTGGACGGCTATGTGGATCTAATTATCCCACGTGGTGGGCACGCGCTAATCGAGGCCGTGATCAACGTTGCGCGGGTGCCCGTAATCAAGCATTCCGACGGAGTTTGCATTGTCTACGTGGACAAGGAGGCCGATCTTGACATGGCGCTGGAGATTGTGACGAACGCGAAGACACAGCGTCCCGCTGTTTGTAACGCAATCGAAACGGTGCTCATTCACGGAGAGGTGGCGACGCCATTTTTGCAAAAACTCGCGCTGCGCATGGAGGAGAAAAAGGTCGAACTGCGCGCGGACGCGAGAGCTTTCACGCAACTTTCAGCGCTCGAGTACACCCGATTAAGACGGGCGAGCGAGGCCGATTGGTCGACGGAGTTTCTTGATCTGGTTCTGGCCGTGGGCGTGGTGGACAGCCCTTCCAGGGCGATCGAGCACATTGAGCGATTCGGTTCCCACCACAGTGATTGCATCGTGACACGCAACGCGCGGACGGCAGAGCAATTTCTTCGCGACGTTGATTCTGCGACAGTTTATTGGAATGCATCCACGCGCTTCACTGACGGCGGCGAGTTTGGCTTTGGCGCAGAGATTGGAATCAGCACTGACAGACTTCATGCGCGAGGGCCAATGGCGCTCGAGGAATTGACGAGCTACAAATACGTCATCCGCGGCGACGGACAGATCAGAACCTGAGGCGACATGTCGAAACCGCTCTTTATTCCGGTAATTCTGGGGACTGCGCGCAAAGGACGTCGCAGTGAAAACGCGGCGCGTTTTGTTTTTGAGGAAACAAAGAAACGAGCTGGGATTGAAACAGAATTCGTTGACATCTGCAAAATCCCGATGCGGCTGGATGACGCAGGCGAGCAGATGAAGGATCAGGCGTTTTCCGATCTGGTGAAGCGTGCGGACGGACTAATCCTGGTGGTGCCGGAATACAATCACGGGTATCCGGGTTTGTTGAAACATGCGCTCGACATGAATCTGGAGGAATACATTCACAAAGCGGTTGGGATTTGCGGAGTGTCGGCGAGTCCGTTTGGGGGAACTCGCGTGATTGAAGCGTTACTGCCGGTCATGCGCGAGCTTGGTCTCGTTACGATTTTCAACGACGTGAATTTCGGAAATGTCGGCAAAATCTTTGGTGAAGATGGCAAGCTCCTCGATGAAGGTTTTGTCAGACGGACGGGAAAATTTCTGGATGAGCTAATCTGGATGGCGCGGGTGTTGCGTCACGGTCGAGAGAATGTTCCCCCAGCGTAGTTCGCCATTACATAACGTCGCGTCGACGTGTCTTTTCTGGGGAGCGCACGCGCCTCGCGTACTGTCGTTGGCGCCGCGCCAATGACTCTTCGGTTGAGCAACAGAAGCATTTCGGCGAGGCGCCGAAAATGGGCACGCGAGGGCGCGTGCGCTCCCCAGACCTGAATCGACGCGAGCACGACCAACTCGTCGCTGCACCTTCAAGGACCGGGCGCAGTCGGGACATCGAGCACACTGGCGTGTTGGCCGTCGTGAAGGATTCGGACGTGTGCGGTACGCGCGTCTTTTGCGGTCTCATTCGCGACCACTGCGCCGGAATTGTAATTCTTCTCGAAGAAAATGGAGTTGGGCGCGCTGACCACAAGCCTTAAGCGACTCCCTTTTGCCATTCTGCGAGCGATGAAAAGTCCGGGATTGAAATCGCAGCGCACGGTTTCGCCGAGCTTGACCAGATTCTCCTGGCGGACCGACTCACGATAGCGCAACCGTCTCACATCGCTCCAAAAAAGGGCGATGCTGGTTCCGTCGGCCAGAATCTCATCGAGCTCGGCCGCGATATCGGTATCGGGGACACCCGGCGAAATCCAGAGCGTCAACTTTGGACAACCGATCAGCGTCGTTTCCTGCGCGACGGGTTCGCTGTGATAAACGAGACCGTCTTTGCCGATACTCAGGGCACGCCTCTGGTCGATCCCCGCCGTCTTCTCATTGTCGACATCATCGACTTCCTCGCCGCGGTGAGTATCTAACGGGTCGTAGGTGTATTCATCCGCTCCAGTGCTCGTCGGTTTTTCACTCAACCTGCCGGAATGAAAAACGCCGTTCGCTCCGCCATCGCTGGTAAGATAAAGTGCGTGATGGTTTGCGATCAACTTTTCGAACTCGTCAGCATATTTCCATTCGCCGTTTGCCCCACTATTACCCGGAGCTAACAAATAATAGGCAACACGGTTCTTTAGGAATTCCGGTTTCGATCCGGATTTCATAATCCAGTCGTACCATTGGCGGTGGAGATCATTCAGATCGATCACGGCCGCACCGCCGAATTTTACTCCGGCAGCTTCATCGGTCGGTGTGCGAGTGCCGGCATGATCCCACGGCCCGATGATCAGGAAATGCTTCGCTTTTGTTTCAGCAGAAGCGACGGCGAGATGGTCGCGATAGTAAGTGAGCGCGCCTAATTCGTCACCGTCATACTGGCCGGTGATGGTGAGAATCGGGAATGTGATTCTGGCGAATTGGTCGCGGGTCGGCACCATCGCATCGTAATAGCCGTCGACCATCGGGTGGTTGACCACGCGCTGAAAATTCGTTGACGGATTACCGACGACGCGATCCAAGTTTTTGAAAGGAATATATTGCTTGTAAGCTTCGAGAAATTTTGTGCGCCAGAACTTCGAGTCGGCGAAGAGATTTTGTTGGCTGGCGCGGCCGCCCGTGAGGGTAAACCATTGCATGTCGTAGGGAATGCCGACGTTGTTGGTGAACGGAAAATCGAGTCCAGGATGCGCCGCCGCCGCCGGCACGATGGTGGCGAGGTGCGGCGGCAATTCCTTGGCCGTTGCCCATTGATCGAACCCGGCGTAAGAACCGCCCCACATCGTAACTTTGCCGTCACAAAATGGTTGTTTTGCGAACCATTCCACGATGTCGTAGCCGTCTTGCGCTTCGTTTGCGAACGGCTCGAACTCGCCGCCTGAATTTCCGCGGCCACGGACATCCACGAGAGCAAAGACATATCCGTGCGAGGCGAAATAGGCGCCGCGCGCGTGGTAGCTATCGGAGACGTAGGGTGTGAGAGTGAAAATGACCGGTGTGCGGCCAGCAGCGGCGCCGGCCGACCTCGGAAGATAGAGCGTGGCATTCAATTCCACTTTGTCGCGCGTCGGAATTCTTACGCCCCATTGCAGGGTGTAGTCGGCAGGCGGGGCTGATGGGCTGGGCTTGGCGACGGGTTCCGGTGTGGGAGAGGTCTGCGCGCTTCCGAGACGAGCCAGAAGCACAAGCCAAAACAGAACGAGAAAGAATCGTTTCATAAGCGATTGCGGTATAAAATCGAA
>QHPN01000123.1 GCA_003219115.1 Verrucomicrobiota bacterium
CGTTCGGCGCAACTTTCTGTCCAATTTCGTTCTTCGGACGGGAGATTCTCTGAGAGATTTGTCGGTGAAGTTGCTATCAGTGAATTTTCGCGCGCGCAGTACCGCTGGCAGGATAATGGAGAGAACGGCCGGCCATCCCTAAGTAACCCCCCGGCACAGATTCAGCGCCCGGCATCTGAATACTACGAACTACCGCCTTATTCGATTTCGGTATTGCGCAGCAAGGTTGCGCGGTAGCCCCTGATAACAGTGACTTGGAAGGGCGAGCTCCGATCGCAGAAATCGTTGTAGGGCAGGCGCTGCGCCTGCCAATTGCAACACCCCGGCAAGCGATGCGCTTGCCCTACAATTATAGGGCGTTTCTGCGAAACGCCGTCCAAGGCAATGGCGTCTGGCACAGACACCCTACAAAATGCTCGCGAGAGCTGCGACTGAGATCTACGCCAACCGCATTCTTTCAATGGGCAAGATGCCCATTGGCCCCACAGCCGGGATGGCTGTGCTACCGCTTCTAGCTATGCTCGCACCGGCACGGACGCGGTGCGTTCCAGCTTACCCCAGCTTACCCATGCGCCCTTTACACCGCGCAAAATTGCTTTCCAAACGCAGTAGCTCAACATCGGGCGATAAATCAGCCGCATCGGAATGATCCGCCACGCTTGCAGAACGTTTTCGTGCTCCAAAATGCAAGCCAGCGTCGCCAGGATCACGTCGGTCGCCAAAAACACGATGACAAATGGGAGGAGATCGCGCCAGGCTCCGAATGGCAGTGACAAAATAAGGAACAAATCTACCGCGGGAGTAATTGCCACGAGAATGATCTGAAAAAACCAAATGCTCGGCAAACTAAACCAGCCCAGTGCGCGATATTTCCAGTTAAAGACCATGTCGCGATGTTTCCACAAGCATTGCAGTGTGCCATAAGCCCAGCGGAATCGTTGACGCGAAAGCGTTCGCACCGTTTCCGGGGCCTCCGTCCACGCAACTGCGCCGGGAACATAAACACTGCGCAGTTGTTGCTTGTGCAGGCTTAAAGTCAGATCCGTATCTTCGGCCAAAGTATCCAAACTCAAGCCACCGGCACGATCGATTGCCTGCTTCCGAATCGCGCTAATTGCTCCGGGTAAAACCGTAATGCAATTCCATCGCGTGTAGGCGCGTCGATCGAGATTAAAACCGACGATATACTCGAGAGACTGGCAACGTGCGATGAAGCTCCGCAAGTTACCGACCTTGGCATGGCCAGATACTCCACCGATGCTGGGATCGATAAATGGCGCCAGTAATCGCGGCAATGTCTGGCGCTGAAAATGGGTATCCGCATCGATGAAAACGATGAGTTCATTCCTGGCCGCGGCGATTCCGCGTTGCAAGGCGCGGGCTTTCCCGTGATTTTGCTGACGAATCAATCGGACTCGTCCATCAGCGGCCGCAACTTTCTCAACTTCAATGGCGGTATCGTCGCCCGACCCGTCATCGATGACAATGACCTCCAACTGACCCTGATAGTCGGTTTTCAAGAGCGACTGAAGGGTTGCGTGGATGACTTTGCCTTCGTTGTAGGCGGCGATGACTACACTGACTGGGTCAGCAAAATCCGCGGGCGGCGAACTACGAAAGCGATAGGCCAGGTAGATGACGATGAGCGTGCGCACCATGACCAGCGCCGTCGCCACAACCATGAAAGCCCAGAGAAATTCCTCGACTGCATGTAGGACCCGAAAACCGGTGCTGCTGATGTAATGGGACATCGTTTGCCCTCCGGGCAGCGGCGGCATTACGGCATCGCGCGTCGTATTCAGAAGTTTACTCAGCGGCACGATGGTATCGTTGCGGGCCTGCAGGTATTCGATGATACGCGGCAATGCTTCCACGGTTTGCGAACGATCGCCTCCGGCATCGTGGAGCAGGATAATGTTACCATCGTGACGTTGTTGCTTGATCCGCTGCAGAATGACCTCCGCTCCCGGCTTCGCCCAATCCTGCGGATCGATGTTTTCAAGAACGACGAGATAGTTTTGGTCCTGCGCGATTTGCAATGGCATTAGGTCTGCCAGGCGCGCGGGCTGCGTATCCGCCGCATAAGGCGGACGAAACAAGGTCGTGCCGCGGCCGGTCAATGTCTGGATAAGTAACTGCGTAGCGTTTAATTCCAGCCGGACGTGCTCCGGCCAGCAAAGCGCGAGATTGGGATGATAATAGGTATGATTGCCAATTTCGTGTCCTTCATCGACGATTCGCCTAACGAGATTTGGGTAGCGTTCCGCATTCACACCGACGAGAAAAAATGCCGCCTTTACCTTCGCGGCTTTTAGAATATCGAGAATTTTCGGAGTCCATTCCGGATCGGGCCCGTCATCAAAGGTCAAAGCCACCTCGTGTGCGTCGCCCGCACCCTGATGGTACAATGTCGGAAATTCCGGGAACCCAGTGTAGGTCGCAGTAAGATAACCATCCTGGTCGACCTTTAGGCTGCGCATTCCGTCCGCCCGCGATTCGTCCACTGTTACGATCTCACCGTCGCCGACGTCAGCGATGGTATCGGTCCCACGCAACACCTCCAGGAGCGACCGCGTCCTGGCGTCGAACGTGAACTGAGTCGGGGCACTAAGCGCGTCCCAAATCGCGCTATCTTCTGTTCCCAGGCGATACAAGGCTATGCCGCCTGCTTTTTGCTTTCGAACTTCGCGCAGTTCGTTCAGGAAAGTAACAACATCAAGAAACCAGACCGCATGCTCTACATCGTTATCCTCATAATAGAAGTATGCGTTGTAACCGGGAGCGCTTACTTCAGTCGACTCGATTCCGGCACTGCTCGCACGACTCATCGCCTCCGGGAAACTGATTAGTTCCGCTTTCTTTCCGCCAATGACCCAGTCGTAACCGTAGCTACCGAGCGCGATGATCCATTGTCTCGGGTCGGAATCTTCCATGAGCACATGCAACCAGCCTTCGAACCACATCCGCGAGGCCAGCGGCCCAGGCGCGTCGACATCGGAAGTCTCGTCGAATAACATCGCCACGAAGCGATCGATATACGGAGATAGTTCGTCGAAATCGATGTAGTCGATCTCCTGGCCGGGCGAAACGATGAGCCATAGCTGCCGGCCGTCCCGATGAAGTGCATCGGCAAACTTCTCGAGTAGCTCGGTGAAATCTTTTTTGTAGGTCGGATCCAGTTGCTCCCAGTCGACTACTACTCCCGCCGCTTTCGCGCCACGGAGCACCACCAACACATTGGCAATGAACTTCTCCTGTCGTTCGGGCGGGCCGTGCGCCACATTCTCCACCGCTTCCGGTTGCCAGCTATCGCCCACCAGATTCGTCAGCAACGGCATGAGCGCGATACCTTTGTTCTGCGCGAGTTTGGCAACACGCGCGTCGGCATCGATCTGCAAATCGCCGACCCCGTTTACCATTGACATCCACTCGGGGCAAACATGCGTGATCTGCGGCGCATGCTGTTCGAGCGAGGAATAGCTGTAGGGATCACCGTTCGTGTAAAAGGCCAGCCGCACCTCGTTTTCGGGCACTTTGCGACGCGCCCGCGCCGGCGCTGCTGCGGGTAAGCCTGTGACCGCCGCCGGGGCCGCAAGTTTTTTCCCCGCCTGTTTGGTCGCCTCAAATTTTTGCCAGAGCAGTGAATTCGGCGCCGATCGTTGACCGGCTGGATTTTGTATTTGCAGCGACTTCAACTGCCCCTTCAGTTGCCGCAAAGAAAAGGGCGCAGTCATCCGCGGCGCGATGAACAGGGTTTCAACAAACAAGACCGCGCCTAGAAAAACCACCACGCCGGTGATCAGCAAAAGGCTGCGGAGACGCGGCCAGCGTTTTCCGAGCGGATCGGAGAATACAAATGGCGTCAGCCCGGGCGGGACATCTTCTGGCATTGGCTTGCTAATTTGCCCCGATTACGAAGAAGTGCGAACTGCGGCGTTGTCATCCCGAGCGAAAGCCGATGGCGCGATGCACACAATGCGCAGTCGCACGATGCGCGAGTACTCTGGGGAGCGCAGGCTGCTAGCCTGCGGTGCTCGGCAGCCTGCCGAGCACGCTTGCAAATTGCTCGGCTGATTTCGGGAGACTGGTCGTCGGCAAGCTGCCGACGACGACAGGCTGGCAGCCTGTGCTCCCCAGAATCCCCGCATCCGAACGATCGCTCACGACTTCAACATCGTTGCCAATTCGCACGCCCGTTTCCGCAATAACTTCTTCGCTTCCGGAATAGGTCCTCCAAGTTCGTAAACACCATCAAACAGATCGCGGGCTCTGGAATTTGCATCGGCGCGCCCCACAATCGCGAAGACTCGTTTACCAAGCTTGCGCGCCAGACCAGCAACGCCAGCCGGTGTCTTCCCTTCCAACGTTTGATCGTCGAGTTTGCCTTCGCCGGTAATGATCACGTCGGCGCTTTTGATTTTATGTTCCAACGCCACGGCTTCAGCCACGACCTCAAAGCCGGGTTGAACTTTTGCATCACAAAAACTCATCAAGCCGAATCCCAGCCCGCCCGCTGCGCCAGCGCCGGGTTCGTTGCGGAAATCGCAGCCCAGATCTCCAGTCACACCGTCGGCCAAATGTGTGAGCGAGCGTTCCAGAAGCTCGAGCTGCTCCCGCGACGCCCCTTTCTGCGGACCAAATGTATGGGTGGCGCCATTGGGACCAAGTAACGGATTTCGAACGTCCACCGCGGCGATTATTCTTAACTGTAGAGGCAGCCGTGCCGGCTGCATTTGCGAAAGCTTTGCAGGCGACACGCCCGCCCCTACAGGAGGCTCAATTTGCGCGAGGTCCACCAGCGATGCGACATCTGTCAGCTCATCCCCATTTTCTCCAAGAAACCGAAATCCCAGCGCTCGCGCCAGTCCAAGCCCGCCATCGTTTGTCGCGCTACCGCCGAGTCCGATGATGATCTCGCGCGCACCGCGTCTTGCGGCATCGAGCAACATTTCGCCAACGCCGAAGGTATTTGCGCGCAGGACGTCGCGCACACCGTTCTTCAGCCGACGCATCCCAGCCGCTTCGCTCATCTCCATCACCGCGCTTTCACCTAACCAGACGTAGGATGCTTCAATCGGATCGCCGAGCGGACCGTGGGCGCTGCATGTTACCCACTTGCCACCACGCGCCTTGCAAATGGCGTCCGCCGTCCCCTCCCCGCCATCCGCCATGGGTGCAATTTCGATTGCCGCATCTGAAATCGCATCGCGAACTCCGAGCGCGATGTTGTCTGACACCTCCTGTGCGCTGAGCGAACCCTTGAACTTGTCGGGCGCGATGAGGATACGCATGGGCGGAAGCTTAAATTGTTAAGAGTCGGAGCACTAAGGCCCCTCCCACATTAAAGCCAAATGATGGGCGTAAACCAATGCGCCTTAGCGCCTCGAACTCTTTAATGGCCCAAGAGCCTCGGGATGACACATGGGTGAAATTAAATTGTTAAAGTTAATTTGCGGCCGAGACGGCCGCCACCACAGCGCTGCTCCCATTTAACGCCCTAATTTGCGCTCCAAAATCTCGCCCGCCAATCGCGGGTTGGCTTTTCCCTTGGACAATTTCATCACCTGGCCCTTGAGAAAATTTAGCGATGCCGCATTGCCCGCTTGAAAATCCGCCGCCGGCTTCGGATTGGCTGCGATTACTTCATCGCAAATTTTTTCAATCGCGCTCACGTCGCTTAGTTGCTCGATCCCTTTCTGCCGAACAATCGCATCCGCGCTTTTACCGGTGGCAAACATCTCGGCAAAAACGTCCTTCCCTTGTTTGCTGCTAACCTTTTCCGAATCGATCAGCGCCACCAGTTCGTTCAAGGCCTGAGCTGGAATCGGGCAATCAGTAATTGGTTTGCCCGCAGTTGAGAGCGCGCCTTGCAGATCGTTCAGAATCCAATTCGCGATTGCCTTGGGTTTCTTTGAATCGCGCGCCGCCTTTTCAAAATAACCGGCCAACTCCAGGTCATCGGCCAGCACACCGGCATCGTAGGGCGTGATATCGTATTGCTGAACGAAGCGCGCGCGCTTTTGTTTTGGCAGTTCGGGCAATCGGGCGCGCACGTCCGAAAGTAAGACCTCTGTTTTTACCGGCACCAGATCCGGATCGGGGAAATATCGATAATCATGCGCGCTTTCCTTGCTTCGCATCAAAAAGGTCTCGTCCCTGGCATCGTCCCAGCCGCGGGTCTCCTGTTCCAGCTTTTCACCGCGCTCCAGCGCTGCGATTTGTCGCGCGACCTCATAGGTTAAGGCGCGTCGCACTCCGCTGATCGAGTTCATGTTTTTAATCTCGATCTTGGCCCCGAGTTCCGCCTGAGTTTCCGGTCTCACCGATATGTTGCAATCGCAACGCAGCTGCCCCTTCTCCATATCCGCATCGCTCACACTTCCGTAGATCAGGATTTGCTTGAGGGAGGTAAGAAAAGCGAAAGCTTCTTCGGGTGACGCGATCTCCGGCTGGGTCACGATTTCCATCAAGGGCGTGCCGGCACGATTGAAATCGATTCCGGTAGTGGTGTCGAAATGAAAACTCTTCGCCACGTCTTCCTCCAGATGAATGCGGACCAGGTGCACTTCCTTGTCCGGAGTCGCGATATTCTTCTGCGCATCTTTCGGATAAGCCAGGTCATGCAACGGCACTTTCCCGTTCGTGCACAAGGGCATGTCGTACTGCGAAATTTGATAATTTTTTGGCATGTCGGGATAGAAATAGTTCTTGCGATCGAATTTCGAGATCTCAGCGATATCGCACTCCAGCATAAGTCCCGTTAGCAAGGTAAAACGCAGGGCTTCTTCATTCATCACCGGCAAGGCTCCAGGCAAACCGAGGCAGATGGGGCAGGTATGTGAATTCGGTTCGGCGCCAAACTCCACCGGACAAGCACAAAACATTTTCGACCGCGTCTTTAGCTGCGCATGCACCTCCAGGCCGATGGTCGTTATGTACCTCATCGCTCTTTTTGTTTCACACAAAGTCCACAAAGGTCACAGAGAAGAATCCGGAGGCTCTTCAGGCTCCAGCGTTCCGTTGATGATTCGTTTGATCTCGTTCTTAAGATGAGCCTCTCCGAAGTTGATTAGCAGGCCTAACTTTAGATTGGCCAGACGCAAGTGAGTAAGCAGCTGTTTTGCGTGCAATCGAGTTAAACACTCGACTAATTTGGCCTCTACAATCACTCTTAACCCAACCAGCAAATTCAGGCGAAAGGCCTCATCAAACCGAATCCCGTCGTAGACAATTGGAACAGGGCGTTGACCTTCGATCGACAGTTTCTTTTTCCGCAACTCGTAGGCTGGAACAACTTCGTAAACGGTTTCGAAGAGTCCCGGTCCAAGTTTTGTATGGACGACAAAGGCGGCGTCCAAAACTTCTCTGGCAATTTCATTCTCCGTCATTCCTTTGTGACCGTGGTGGACTTAGTGTGAATAATCACTTCTTCAGCGCATAATCCAGCGCGCGTTCCAGATCGAATTTTTTGATCCGCGCCTGTAGCGACGGATCATTCAGAGCGTCGATCATGCGCTGATTTTTCAGCAGCTCAAAAATCTGCCCGCTTGCGATCAGCTCCATTACCTGCCGATCGTTCCGTAACGCCACTACCCTGGGATGCTCGCTGATTTCGCGTGCGCCGGGAAAAGAAAGAAATCGTTCGGCGCACTCCGGATTCGAGGCCACCTCGCCCGCTTTCTCCAACCCGCGATAGAGCGCCGGAGGGAGCGGATCGACGGCGCGCACGGCTTCGCCGACATGACCACCTTCCAGTGAGCTCTTCATGTCGGCCAGCATTGTTATAAGCGGGTTGGCTGGAGAGGCCGATGCGGCGGGGTCGACTGTTCCATTCGGGTGTGCGGTGACGCCGGGCGGGTTCGGCGTGTGCAATCGCGCCTGCGCGACCGAGCCAACCATCCGAATCCCGGTGAAGGTCAGCCAGAGAGTGAATACTCCGAGCAGAATCCCGAGAAGCGCACCAGTAATTCCCCAAACCAACCGAATGGCCGGCGATGCTTGTTGTGCAGTCTTTTTGAACAGGAAAGCTCCGATCAGATTAATGGCGGTGAAAAGGATAAATGCCAAAATTGCGCCGCCGACTGCGGCAAGAATGGGATCCGGGAGCTTAAGGTGCGAGCGCAGCAGCGGGACGGTGGTGCCGGCTGCAAAAAAACCGCACGAGTACGCGACAATGATAGCAATCACTCTTACCAGTTGCCGAATGAGACCGAGCCGCCAACCGTGAATGACCTCAAGTAAGAGGATGACGATGGCTAACGAGACGAAAACAATTTGCCAGTTCGAGCCGGAACTCGCTGCCGGCTGCGGGTCAGTGATGGCGCCAAACATGGGGATTAGGAGAGGAAATGTGCTCGACCTCGCTGTGTTTGGCGTAAGCGGAAGGTCGTTCTTTCCCTGAAGGACGTGTTTCGCGCCAACGGCGCGTTATCAATTCCAGCCTGGGGCAACGCCCCAGGGAAATCGAACCAACCTACGATATCAGCGCTGAAAGCGCGATTCGTTCGCATGGAACACGAATTCATTGAGACGCGCCTTCAGCGCTGAGTCATGGTGTAATCGGAAATCCTGGGGCGTTGCCCCAGGCTGCCATTGCGATCGCGCCGTTGGCGCCAGATACATACTGCTCCCGGAAGAACGTGTGGATTAGGGTCTTTCACCAGCCTCCTAGCTTCCAGAGATCGCTCTCTGCCGCAGCGCGTGATCGCACAAAACCAGAGCGGTCATTGCCTCCACCATCGGGACAGCACGTGGCAGTACACACGGATCGTGGCGCCCACGGGCGGCGAGCTTGGTTTTTTTGCCCGATGAAGTAACGCTGTCCTGCTCGCGCGCGATGGTGGCCGTCGGTTTAAAGGCAACGCGAAAGTAGATTTCCTCGCCGTTGGAAATACCGCCCTGGATTCCGCCGGAGAAGTTCGTGCGCGTCCCAATGCGGCCACCGCGTTTCTCGAACGCTCCGATCCGTGCATTTGTGTCGCGGAAAACCCGGAACCAATTTCGAATCCTTTGGTAGCCGGCAAACTCAACATCGCTTTCGCGAGGTCCGCTTCCAGTTTATCGAAAACGGGTTCTCCCAGTCCGGCGGGAACGTTGCGCACGACGCATTCAATTACGCCACCGAGCGAGTCGCCCGCGGCCCGTGTTTTCTGAATCAAATCGACCATCGTCTTCGTCGTTCCCTTGTCGGGACAACGAACAATCGAAGCTTCCACCTCCGCAGCCTTAACTTTCGAGCGATCAATTTTTGCAATGAGCTGATGAACCTGGGTAACAAACGCGACGATCTCGATTTTCGGGAAAAGCGCCGACAGCACCCTGCGCGCAATCGCGGCGGCAGCGACACGACCGATGGTTTCGCGGGCGCTGGCACGGCCGCCACCCTGCCAGTTGCGAATCCCGTATTTGGCCTGGTAGGTAAAGTCGGCGTGGGCGGGACGAAATGTTTCGCGCATCGCTTCGTAGGCCTCCGGCCGGGCGTCTTCGTTTCTAACGAGAACTGTTATCGGGGTGCCGAGAGTTTTGCCTTCGAAAACGCCGGACAAAATTTCGCAACGATCCGGTTCCTTTCGTTGGGTGGTGATTTTGCTCTGGCCGGGACGGCGGCGATCCAGCTCCCGTTGAATGTCATCGTTGGATAAATCAATCCGCGGTGGACAACCGTCGACAACGACTCCGACGCCGCCCCCGTGCGATTCGCCGAAGGTGGTTATGCGAAAAAGTTGGCCAAAACTGTTGCCCATGTGGGGGCAAGAATAATTCGGGACCGCGCGATCACAAAGCGCAATCCTGGTGACTGGGGAGCGCACGCGCCTCGCGTGCTGGCGATGGCGCCCCGCCATCGTGAACTTGAAGCGCGCAAGAATCGTTTCGGCGAGGGCGCCGAAACGAGCACGCGAGGCGCGTGCGCTCCCCGGAAGGGATCAAATCGCTTCGAAAGCGAATTGGAGATCGTCAATCAGATCGCGCACCCCTTCGACTCCGACGCTTAATCGCACCAGTGAATCGCTGATGCCGAGCTGTTCGCGCATTTCTTTCGGAACCGAAGCATGCGTCATGATCGCGGGATGATCGATCAGGCTTTCGACGCCGCCCAAGCTTTCCGCGAGCGCAAACAGGTGCGTGTTCTCCAGAAATCGTCGCGTGCCCTCGAGATCGGTTTTCAAAACAACGGTCACAATCCCGCCGAAAGCGCGCATTTGCTGGCGCGCGAGGTCATGATGCAGATGCGTTTTGAGCCCGGGATAATAGACTGACTTCACATGCGGCTGTTCTTCAAGCCAGCGCGCGATCTCTAAAGCGTTAGAGCAATGCCGTTCCATCCGCAACGCCAGCGTTTTCAACCCGCGCATCGCCAGAAAACTATCGAATGGTCCGGCGATCGCGCCGACCGAGTTTTGGAGAAATGCGATCTGATCGGCCAATTCCTTGTTTTCACCGACCACAATCACGCCGCCAACCATATCGGAGTGTCCGTTGAGATATTTTGTGGCGGAATGGACGACCATGTCGAAGCCGGTCTCAATGGGCCGTTGAATCCACGGCGTGGCAAAAGTGTTATCGGAAACGCTGATGATCTTCTTTTCTCTCGCGATTTTCGAAATCGCCTCAAGGTCGATAATTTTCAAAAGTGGATTGCTTGGCGTTTCGATCCAAACCATCCGGGTATTGCCTTTAATCGATTTTTTGAAGTTCGCCGCGTCGGTCAGATCGACGAAGGTGAAATCCAGATTGGCGGAGCGGCGCCGGACTTTTTCGAAAAGCCGGAACGTTCCCCCATAGAGATCGTCGCTCGCGATTACGTGCGAACCACTATCGAGGGCATCGAGGGCGGTCGCCATCGCGGCCAGCCCGGAAGCAAAGGCCCAGCCGCGCGTCCCGCTTTCCAAATCGGCGATGCATTTTTCGTAAGCCAGCCGGGTCGGATTAATCGAGCGTGCGTAATCGTAACCTTTGTGTTTGCCCGGACTTTCCTGCACATAAGTCGAGGTCGCGTAAATCGGCGTCATGATCGCGCCGGTCGAGGGGTCCGGTTCCTGTCCGGCATGGATGGCACGGGTAGCAATGTCGTAGCTTTTCATCGGGAAAAGGTGATCCGCAGATTACGCAGATTCCGCAGATTGGGAAGATGAATTGGCTACACCATTCCGTCATCCTGAGCGAAAACGCCAATCCGGCTCGGACCGAGGGATCCCGCTAAAGTTCTTCTGTAGCGGCGGTCTATGACCGCCGTCTGGTATAAGTTTAGGCGGTCATGGACCGCCGCTACAGCGCGGCTCGGAATGAGGGCGTTGGCGCGACCCGATTAACTAAACTCGCGTTCGAGCGGTGATTTCGGCATGTGTCGCCGGAGATAAGAAAGCAAATCACTGCGGGTGATGAGGCCGAGAAATTGGTCACCGTCCATGACAATGGCGACACGGCCTCGATCGAACACCCCGAACAAATCATCAATTTTCGCGGAAGACGGGAGCGTTTCCAATTGATCGGTCATCGCCTGCTTCACTTGATAATTAAAATGTGACGCGTCGCGATGAACCTTCACCAAAATGTCGGATTCATCGATGATACCGACGACGCGGCCGCTGTCGTTGACTACCGGCAACTGCGAGACATCGGCCTGACGCATCCGTTTGAAAGCGGTAAGCAACGTGTCAGTCGGCCCCACTGTGATCACTTCGCCGGCTTCGTAACGGTGCATGATTAAATCGCTAAGATCGCCGTGCACCGGACGGATGGTGAAGCCCTGCTCGGCCATCCAGACATCGTTAAACATTTTCGAGAGATATTTGTTCCCACTGTCGCAAACAAAGGTGACGACCCGTTTGGGTTTGCTTTGCTGCCGGCAGTAGCGCAGCGCTCCCGCCAGCAACGTGCCGGTAGATGAACCGCCCAGGATACCTTCCTTACGCAAGAGTTCACGCGCGGTCGCAAAGCTGTCGCAGTCGTCAATTTCGAAGGCCTCGGTCACGAACGACATGTCAGCAACATCGGGGATAAAATCCTCGCCGATGCCTTCCACCGCCCAACTGCCGGATTCGACCAGCTTTCCCGTTTTCACCCACTCGTAAAGGACGGACCCGGTTGGATCGGCCAGAACCATTTCCACGCCGCGGCGCGGTTTCACCCGATTAAAGAATCGTCCAAGTCCCGTTAGTGTTCCGCCGGAACCCACGCCGACCACGATGGTGTCCACGTCGTGCCGCATTTGTTCCCAAATTTCTGGGCCAGTGGACCGCTCATGCGCCAGGGGGTTCGCCGGATTGCCAAACTGATTAACGTAAAATCCGCCGGGAATCTCGCTGGCGAGGCGCGCCGCCACGTCCTGATAATATTCCGGATGACCGCGCGTTACGTCGGAACGGGTCAGCCGAACCTCGGCACCCAGCGCGCGAACGTGCGCGATTTTCTCTTCCGACATCTTGTCAGGAATAATGAGAATGATGCGATAACCCTTGGCCGCGGCGACCAGCGCCAGCCCCAATCCGGTATTACCAGCGGTAGCTTCAATGATCGTTCCGCCCGGCCCAAGCTGGCCATCACGCTCCGCCGCCTCCACCATCGCCAGGGCAACGCGATCTTTGATCGAACCGGTCGGATTTTGATTTTCCAACTTCAGAAAAAGATGACACGGCCCGGTGTCGATGCGCGTCACTTCGATCAGCGGAGTGTCGCCAATGAGCGAGAGAATTGCCGGCGGACGATCGATCGATTTTTGCGCGGGAAGCAGGGTTGTTACCATCGGTTATTCCAAACGAAATTTCTCACTCGGATAATCAATCACGACCCGGAAGTTTCGGAGAAAGTTATAGCCAACAATGCCATCCAGCTTTGCCCCGACGGCCTGACTGAGAATCGAGAAGAAATCGGCGACGACGACGACAAGGTCATCGATGCGCGCCTCGCCAACCCGGAACGACTTGAGACGGCCGGCGGTAACGTTGACTTGCGCGCCACCAGTAGTGAGCGGGCCCATGGGCGAACCCTGGAGATCCAGTTGCTGTGCCACCTCGGGAGCGATGGCCGTGGTTGAAGTGCCGGTGTCGATCGCGAATTGAAACGGTCCACCTCCGTTTGCGTGCACATCCACCAGCAACAGCGGCTTGGCCAGGCTGGCCAGACGCATCGGGACTTCACTCTTGGTTGACCTCCCGAAATTCTCGATCCGTTTCGGATCATCGAACCGAATCTCGCCGGTCTGATAATCGATAGTGACCCGGAAATGTTTCAGGAAATTGTAACCCACATCCCCATCGATTTTCGTGCCGATGGTTTTAGCGATGTGACCGAGATCGACAATTCCAACCTCGACGTCCTCGATTTTTGCTTGTCCGAGCGCCAGCGAATCGACCTTCGCCAGCGACACCGAAATTTTTCCACCCGCGCTCTGACCTTCTTTTGTCCCAAGAATTTTGACCTTCAGTTGTTTCGCGAGTTCAGCGGAAAGCAATGACGTGCCCGCACCCGTGTCCAAAATAAAGTCGAACGGCCCAGCACCATTCACCTTCGTGGGAAGGAGAATGAGTGGTTGAGCGCCACCCGCCAGGCGGAATTTCACCTTTGCGCTCCTGGGTGAAAGTGTTGTTGTCGTCATTCTTCCAATTTCGGTTCACCCTTGTGCGACCACTCCGATTCGCTGTCTTCCAAAAATTGCTGGAGGACAGGAAAACGCACCTCGCCGTAATTTAAGGCGTAGCGGAGATCGCCCCCTTTGTAAACCCAAGTCGTAGGAATCCAGGA
>QHPN01000268.1 GCA_003219115.1 Verrucomicrobiota bacterium
TGAGGTCCTACTGCGGCTTCAGCTGATGTTCTGACGACCCAGCTTCATTTAATTTTTAAGGCAACTATCAGGCCGCATACTACTCGCGCTTCGGAGATCGCACGACAAGGTTCAGCTACTGACAAGGAAACTATGAAAACAAAATTCGGTTTGCTATTAACGAGCGCGATTTGTGTTCTCACGCAGGTTGCCTCGTCTGAGGATAAAGTTGTCATCCGCTTCGGTCACTTCCCGAATATCACCCACGCGCAGGGCGTCATCGCCCACGCTCTTAGCCGACAGGGGAAAGGTTGGTTTGAGGAGCGACTCGGACCAAATGTCGAGATTCAGTGGTTCACTTACAACGCCGGACCATCAGCGATGGAAGCGATTTTTGCCAACTCGCTTGATCTGACTTACGTCGGTCAGGGCCCAGCGCTTAATGCGCATTTTAAATCCAACGGGGAGGAGATCCGTGTTCTTGCCGGAGCCGCTAACGCCGGCGCCGCGCTGGTGGTTAAGTCGGATTCGCCGATCAAAACCGCAGCCGATTTTCGCGGGAAAAAAATCGCCACCCCGCAACTTGGCAACACCCAGGATATTTCCTGTCGTGCCTGGCTGAAAGCGCAGGGATTTAAAGTGACGCAAATCGGCGGCGAAGTGACCGTTGTGCCGACAAATAACCCAGATCAACTGGCATTGCTGCAAAATGGTGGGGTGGATGCCGTCTGGACAGTTGAGCCATGGGTCACACGCCTTGAACGCGAGGCGAAAGCGCGAGTTTTTCTCGAAGACAAGGAGGTGATAACGACCTGGCTGGTTTCGGCTACGAAGTTTCTCAGCGCTCATCGCGATCTGGTGAAGAAGATCGCAATGGCGAATGCGGAGCTGACGGATTGGATGCAGAAGAATCCGGATGAAGCGCAGCATCTGCTCATCGACGAGCTGAAGGCGGAAACGAGGACAACTTTCGCGCCCGACTCGGTCGCACAGGCGTGGACTCGAATTACCTTTACGACCTCTGTGCCGAACGAGTTGATCGCCAAGGCGGTGCAGGATGGGAAAGCTGCCGGTTTTCTCACGGGCAACACCGACACCTCCAAGCTAGTCGAAACGCCGTGAGGTTTGGCCATAAAACCGGTTCGGTCACAGACGAACTGGCGCTCGTTTCGCCAAGCAAGCTTTCGATCGACAAGGTATCGAAAAGTTTTCGCAGCCGCGCCGGAACTGTGCTTGCGCTCGATCAGGTGAGTTTGAACGTGGCCGAGGCCGAGTTCATTTGCATTGTCGGGGCCAGCGGCTGCGGCAAATCGACTCTCCTCAATATCATTGCCGGTCTGGAGAAGCCGGACAGTGGAACGGTGTCGGCGGATGGGAAGCCGGTCACGGGACCGGGGCGGGAACGCCTCGTCATGTTTCAAGAAGCAGCCCTCTTTCCGTGGTTGGATGTGCTGGGCAATGTGCTCTTCGGTTTGAAACTAAAACCAAATCTGACCAAGAAGGATCGACTGGATGTGGCGAGGTATTACCTCGAGCTCGTCGATTTAACGAGATTTGAACGCTCCAACATCCACGAGCTTTCCGGTGGAATGAAACAGCGCGTCGCCCTGGCCCGCGCCCTGGCCCCGAACCCGCGCGTTCTTCTGATGGATGAGCCATTCGCCGCTCTTGACGCTCTTACCCGCGAGCAACTTTATGGAGATCTTCAGCGCATTTGGAAAGCACGTCGCAAAACCATTGTCTTTGTCACCCACAACGTGCGAGAAGCGGTCTGTCTGGGCAATCGGGTGTTGCTTTTTTCTCCTCACCCGGGACGGGTGCAGGAGGAATTCGTCATCGAGCTGCCGCGACCACGCGACCTGAACAGCGTTGAGCTCGCCACCTATGCCAGCCAAATCACGCACGCCCTCAAAACCGGTGCCCGACCCGAAGCCGTGCCAGCCAAATGAAACGCTTGTCCCTCGCTGTTCTCTTCTTCGCCATCCTCATCGGGCTTTGGGAATTGGTCTACCGCGCCAAACTCTGGTCGCCGGTATTATTGCCGGCTCCGGAGCAAGTCGCGGAATATTTGAAAACATCCACCGCGGATGGCACTCTCTTAAACGCGACTGTCATCACTATGCGTCGGCTCCTGATTGGTTATGCCATTGGCCTGGTTGGCGGACTGCCGCTCGGCTTGTTAACGGCGCGTTGGAAAGTTTTTCACGATACCATCGGGACGCTGGCCCTGGGTTTGCAGACTCTGCCCAGTGTGTGCTGGGTCCCGCTCGCGCTCTTATGGTTCGGGCAAACTGAGGCTGCCATGCTCTTCGTTGTCGTAATGGGAACCCTCTGGTCGGTCGTCATCGCGACCGATACCGGGGTGCGCCATGTCCCGCCGATTTATCCGCGCGCTGCGCTCACCATGGGCTCAAAACGTTTGCACATTTGGCTGAAGGTCATTTTGCCAGCAGCGCTCCCATTTATCGTTAGCGGAATGAAACAAGGCTGGGCCTTCGCCTGGCGTTCGCTGATGGCCGCCGAAATTTTTGTAACAATCCTAACGGGATTTGGACTTGGCCAATTGCTTCATTACGGCCGCGAATTGACCGCAATGGACCAGGTTATCGGCGTCATGCTGGTGATCGTTGTGATTGGCCTGCTGGCCGACAAAATCCTGTTTTCTCCGGTCGAACGTTTCTTGCATCGCCGCTGGGGCACCAATCCATGATCCTGCGCCGATCGCATCCCAACGATAAATCGATCGTAGTCGCACGCATGATCACCGTTCAAAACGAACTTGGGTTGCACGCCCGACCGGCGGCGGAGTTTGTCCGAGTGGCCAACCGGTTTCGGTCTGAGATAACTTTGATCAAAGGCGAGCAACGATTCTCGGCCTCAAGTCTGATCGATGTCCTTCGCGCCAACCTCGACCGGGGCGCCACTGCCATGCTGGAAGCACGCGGCGCCGACGCCGAGGCCGCGATTGCGCGTCTGGAGGAATTACTGATCGAATTCCGCGACCGGAAGGAAGACTAGGCGAATCTGAGGTTAGCGCAGTGGACGCGCTACCAGAATGCCTGTGTCCAAGCCATAGCGATAAAGATAAGTCGAAAGCCGCGAATCGATCACCACTCTTCCATAATTGTGCGGCGCCGAGGCGTGCATAAAGTGGAGAGTTCCATCGGACGCACGCAGCGCCAGGCCCACATGCGAGGTTGCGCGAAGTGAGGTATGGCGCCCATCGCGTGAAACGATGCCGATGATATCGCCGCTATGCAGTCGCGATTCGATGGCGGCGACGCGGCTCTTGGGAATTTCGTAAAGCGGTCGCGAGGACACGTCGTTTTCCATCTGCGAGAGCGGTCGAAGCAAGGCCCGATTGTGCACGAGGTAACGATAATGTCGCCAGCCGCTGGTCATTTCGCGCGCCGAATGCGGCACACTCGTCCCACCGAGCGAACGAGTTAAATCCGCAACCAGGCCACGCCGGTTGTTATCGTAAAGCCAGTCTTCGAGGTAATGCAGGCGGGAGAGATATTCGCCCGTGCACTCACCAGCGCGATATCGATCCATTTCCACGTAGTGCAGCAATTCCGCCGGAGTCCAATTTTCTTCCGGCTCATCCAGCATCCGTGCGAAGGAAAGCGCGATCTCGAAAAAGGTCCAGCAATCGAGGCCGGTGAAATTGACCGAGGGTGACTCGGTCCGGTTATCAACCTCCAGTGTGAAGGAGCGATACGGTGTTCCGACCATCGCCTGGCCCACGGACGCGGTCCGCTCTCCAATGGGCAGGGATTTCCAGTTCTCGGCTTTCGCGCGGACTACGAGTTGCTCGAAACGATCCTGCCCTTTGAAAACGGCGCGGATCGGCAACGTCACCGCGCCACGTGTGTTCCCGCTAAGCGCAACCGCTAAAACTAAAATCAAAATTCCCAGACGCATTACAAACTGTTTTGGTGAGATTAAATATAGCGCAAGCTGTGCCACTGTAGCCGAGATTGTCGATCCCCGGCACGCCCGTCTACGCTGTGCGCCGGCAATCCGGGCTACAAGCATGTTCGTCGACATTTGCGCATGCGTCGAGGCCGCCATCACCGTAACATTATCGAGATGCACGATCTGTTCGCCGTGACCGAGAATCTAGAACGCGTCAGTGCAGCCGCCCCTCTGGCTACGCGGATGCGCCCGCGCACACTCGAGGAATTTGTCGGCCAGGAACATATCCTGGCACCGGGGAAACTCTTGCGCCGCGCCATCGAAGCCGATCGCCTGCCTTCACTAATTGTCTCCGGCCCGCCGGGAAGCGGCAAAACCACGCTGGCGCATGTCATTGCGGAAACGACGCACTCCG
>QHPN01000124.1 GCA_003219115.1 Verrucomicrobiota bacterium
GCGGGCCGGCCTAGCTACCGCGGCGGATGAATGGCGTTATGTTTTTGTCGGCGAAACGGTACCCGATTTTCGTGGGACGGGCGATTGAGATCAATCGCCCTACCTGCAAACACGGGAACCAACCTATTTCGGCGAGCGGGAATCGGCGTGGGTTTTGACGTTGCGCCGTTGCTTGTCCACCACGCGGCGCAACTCGCGTTCCATGATTTTGAAGGCGTCGTGCACCACTTTTGCCAGCGGATCGTGCGTCCCGTTATCGATCTGTTTTTCTTCGGCCACCAACTCGTGACCGGGCGGGACGGTGACGTCGATTCGCACCCGGTATTGGTTTCCCTTTTTATGGGTGTGATTGGGTTGCTCAATGGCAACGTCGCACCGGCTGATGTGATCGCAGAATTTGTCCAGGCGTTCGGCTTTCTCCAATACCATCTGTTCAATGCCGAGGGATTTTTTCAGGCCACGATACGTGATATTTACAGGCAATTGCATAGCGGTACTATTGTAATCTGCCAGGCTCGTTACGCCAAGCTCTCTCGCGCCCAATTTCCTCGCCGTTCATACCCTAGATTGGCCGCAACGACCGGAAATGAGAACCTAACTTAGAGGGTTCTACCTTCACTAGATCGGACTTCACAAATTCGACGATGCGATTACGGACGTCTGACGCAATCAACTCAACGATAGCATTGTGGCAAGAAGGAGGGGCGGCAAACGACCAGCCTTCAATCCCATCGGACTTGGCGATCTTGGTGATTTGATCGGCCAGCTGTTTGTTAATTCGACGTTCGGTTTCCGTTTCCAATTTGGTCTCGGCGATCGATGCCTGATGCATCCCGGAGCCGTCGTTGGCGGCATAGCGCCCCGCCAGGTCTGTCACCCTATCGACCAGTTTCCCATGCGCGTCGGTAACGTTGAACGCCTGAATCAGCTTTAAACTTGGTCCTCGTGTTGGGGTTTCGTTGACCCGGTAAGCTTTCAAGCTCCCGCGGTCGGCCACGATAATGAGCGAGGTCGGTGTCATGCCATCACAATGCGCGGACGCGACTTCCCCGCAATCCTAGTTCGTTTCTCAAACATTTATCACGGCTATTCTTTTTTTTCCAATTCCTCCGGGGCAGCTCCACCCTGCGGGAAATCGAACGGGCGTTTCCGGAACGATTCCTGGCGTGCCTGCGCCTGGGTTCCCACGGTCGGTCACCCGCAACTCATCGCCCGCGCCAAAACACTTCGGTTCGGCGAAAAAACCTGGCTCCGTCGCCGTGTCTATAAGCAGTTGCCATTCGACACCTTCGTGGCCCGGCAGGACGAACGAAATGGTATCGTAATGGGCATTGATGACAAACAGGAAAGTGTCGTCGCGAATCGGCTCGCCTTGAAAACTCAAGACATCAATGGTGTCGCCGCTCAGCATCATTCCGAGGCAACGTGCAAAGGGTAAGCTCCAGTCTTTCTCGCTCATTTCGTTGCCGCCCGGATTGAACCACATCACGTCTTTGATTTCGCTCCCCCGAATCCGCCGGCCCTGGAAAAATTTCGGGCGCCGGAAAACGGGATGCTCGTGCCGGAGCTGAATAAGCTGCCGGGTAAATTCGAAGAGCGCCTTTTTTTCGTCCCGCTTCTCCCAATCGAGCCAACTGACGTCATTGTCCTGGCAATAGGCATTGTTGTTACCGTTTTGGGTGCGACCAAATTCATCGCCGCCTAGCAGCATCGGCACGCCCTGTGAAACAAAAAGCGTCGTTACAAAATTCCGCTGCTGTCGTTCGCGCAAGGCATTGATTTTTGGATCATCGGTCGGCCCTTCCACCCCGTGGTTCCACGACAGATTGTTATTGTCCCCGTCGTGGTTCTTCTCGCCATTCGCTTCATTGTGTTTTTCGTTATAGCTAACGAGATCTGTGAGCGTAAATCCGTCGTGGCAGGTGATAAAGTTGATGCTGGCGTACGGCCGTCTGCCGTCGTGGTTGTAAAGATCCGGGCTGCCGGTCAGTCGATACGCCACCTCGCCGATTCTGCCCTCGTCACCCTTCCAAAAACCGCGAATGGCATCGCGATATTTCCCGTTCCATTCCGCCCACAAGACCGGAAAATTTCCGACCTGATATCCGCCTTCGCCTACGTCCCACGGTTCCGCGATTAATTTCACCTGCGACAGCACCGGGTCCTGGTGAATGATCTCGAAAAAGGCGTGAAGCTTGTTCACACCATTAGCATCGCGGGCAAGGGTGCTGGCGAGATCGAACCGGAATCCATCAACGTGCATTTCGAGCACCCAGTAACGCAGGCTGTCCATTACGAGTTGGAGCGTGCGCGGGTGCAGGAGATTGAAAGTGTTGCCGGTACCGGTGAAATCCAGATAGAACCGCGGCTGTTCCGTCCGCAAGCGATAGAAGGCGATGTTATCAATCCCGCGAAAGGCCAGGGTCGGGCCGAGATGGCTGCCTTCGGCGGTATGATTGTAAACCACGTCGACAATCACTTCGATGCCGGCGGCGTGCAGATCGCGCACCATGATTTTGAACTCAGTCACCTGGCCGCCGAGATCGCCGCTGCTGGAGTATTTCGCGTCCGGGGCGAAGAAACCGATGCTGTTGTAACCCCAGTAGTTAGTAAGGCCGCGATCGACGAGCGCCTTATCGTCAACGTGCGTGTGCACCGGCAGCAGCTCGACCGCAGTGATGCCGAGATGTTTGAGGTACTCAATTGCCCAAGTGCTGCCGAGCCCGGCATAAGTGCCGCGCAGTTCCGCCGGAACGCCCGGGCACAATTTCGTGAATCCTTTCACGTGCACTTCGTAGATGACTGACTCCGCCAGCGGTCGCCCGATTCTGCGGTCGCCATCCCAGTTGAAGGCGTTGTCAATCACCACTGCTTTCGGCATTCCCCAGGCGTCATCGCGAAAATCCCGCGTCAAATCTTCCGCCTCGCCGCCGACGACGTAGGCAAACATCTCGTCGCCCCACTCGACCCGGCCCGCGATTGCTTTGGCGTAGGGATCGAGCAGCAGTTTGGAACTGTTGAAACGCAATCCAATCTCCGGCTCATACGGCCCGGAAACGCGATAGCCGTAAATCTGTCCCGGCCGCACTTCCGGCAAAAAAATGTGCCACACCTGATCGGTGTGTTCCGTCACCGGGATACGAACGTTTTCCTCGCGCGCATCCATGCCGTCGAACAGACAGAGATCGACTGAGGTGGCGTGCTCGGAGAAGAGGGCGAAGTTTACGCCATCACCGAGCCAGGTCGCGCCGAGAGGGTAAGGATAGCCGAGCCAGGTTTTGATTGGCGTCATAATAACGGCGAAGGCTTCCTATCCACTACACGACGAAGATGCGCAACGTCCGTTGAACGGAAAATTGCGCAGTCAGTAGGCGGCGGGCGGAGCTTGTAGCACAGGCATCTTGCCTGGCTGCTGTGTGTCTCAAAATCAATGGGAAAGATGCCTGTGCTACTGCGCGCTCGCAGACGCAAGCGGAGCACCAAATCCGATCATATATTAGAGATGAAATCTCTTTTGCACTTGTCCGCCGCCATTCTCGCTGCATTCTTGCTCGCGAGCTGCGGCACTAACGTCACCATGCTCGGTCCAGCCCGCCCGGCTATTAGTCCGGCGGCCGTTCGAATCTACCAAGTCCCGCCACGCCACTATCAACAGATCGCAATCATCAACTCGTCTGCCGGCACCACCTGGATTTTTCCTAATCACGACTCGCTTGATGAAGCGTTCGCGGACCTGCGCACCGAAGCTGCCGCCCTCGGAGCCAACGGTGTTCTGTTGCAGGAAGTATACGACCAGCCAGTGGGCGGACTTTCAGTGGGCGGTGGCGGCTTCGGTTACGGCCATCACGGCTTCTACGGCGGCAGCGGCAGCGTGGGCGGGCCGTTAATTAATCGCCGCGTTCAGGCGATCGCGATTTACGTGCGTCGCTAGCGACGTTACAGGTTACCCAGGACCTTGTGCGCTTTTTCAACGTCGTCCGGCCGCAAAATCATCAGGCCGTTAGGCGAATTCAACGTCGCAGCCATGTAGGCGTATTCGATATTTATCTCGGCCTCGGCGAGACGCTCCGCAATTCGGCCAAGCATGCCGGGGTGGTTTTCGGTCTCGATCATTAATACTTCCGTTTCCAACGCCAGCACTCCTCGTTCTCCAAGGAGCATGAGCGCTTTGGTGGGATCGCTGACGGCCATTCGCACGACCGAATGATCGGCCGTATCAGAAATGGAAAGCGCGTGAATATTAATTTTCGCGCCTGCCAGTTCTTCGCACACCCGGGCCAGAGCACCGGGCCGATTGCTAAGGAACACGGCGAGCTGGGTGGCGGATTCAATCTTGATCTTCGGTTTCTCTGCCATACCAACAAAATGCCGCTCCCGGGCCGTGCTGACAATCAAAACGTTGGATCCTGCCACCTTAAGGTAGGGGCGGTTCACCTGAACCGCCCCGAACGTTTGTCGGGCGATTCAGGTCAATCGCCCCTACCTGCCTTCGAGATGACCGCTCCTATTCCTGAAATCTGCGGAACCAGGAATACGGGAAAGCGTCGCCGGGGCAATCGGTCGCCCACTGCGGTGGATTCACCTCACGATGCGGCCGGACGACGGCGTAATGCGCATCGATTTTCCCGCAGCGCTTCCGCAAATAATTGATCAATTCTTCGCACGCCTCCAATTGACGGCGCGTCGGCTGACCGCGATTGAAATCGCCGACCAGACAAATGCCGAGCGCGATGTTGTTCAAATAGTCGCTGTGCACGTGCCCACCATTGATCTGGCGCCGCCAGCGATCGCCCACTTCGATTTGGCCGTCGCCCGTCGAGGTGCCATTACCGATGACGAAATGATAGGCGAGTCCGTTTTTCATCCGGCGAACGTGCCGATGGTAATAATCGAAAATGCGGGCGCTGCCCTGTCGTGTGCCACTGTTGTGCACCACAATGAATTGCCAGCGGCGCCGCATAACCGGCGCCCGGTCGATTTCATTACGCACAGACCGCGAAAGGTACTGGTAAGTAACTTCGGGCCGCGACCAGAACCACCAACCACGACGCGGCGTCGGGCTCGGCGGTGGTTCGTAACCCTGATCACCGAGAAATCCAGACTTCTCGACCTCAACCTGCGGAATTGCCCCGGGTGAAATTGCTGGCCGAACGGTTGGAACCGGCGTCAACGTGGCCAGTGGTGTCGGCGACGGTGCTATTGATGGCTCCGACGCCGGAACTGGTGTTGGCGTTCGCGACTTCTTCGGTGACGGAGTCGATGATGCTTTCGATTTCTTTTTTGCCGACGACGCCTTTGCCTTCTTTTTCTTTGGCGGGGTTGGCGATTTCTTTGCCGTTGACTTCTTTTTCTTGGGCGACGCTTTGGGCTTCGGACTCGGTGATTTGCTTGGACTCGGCGAAGTTTTTGCGACGGCTTCGGCCTTCTCCTCAGATGAAACTTGCGCGGAAGCGGGAGTGGCGGCGAGAACGCTCGCCATTAGCAGCCACAAACAGAAGCGAGCAACCGCGCACGTCACAAAAAAGGAATCTCAGGCGGGCTGAGGCGCCGGACCAGAATTTTGCAGTGCACGCTCGTCTTCACGGCGCAGAATCGCGTTCAGTTTTCCGCCCAGCAACAGCAACAGACAGGTCAGATACATCCAGGTCAGCAGAATGATAATGGAGGCGAGGGCGTGATAGGTGGGGTTGTAGCGATCGTATTTTGCGACATAGAGCTGAAACAGTTTCGTTACCGCGAGCCACCCGACTGCAAACAAAATGGCACCGGGCAGCGCCTGCCGAATGGTGAGGTAATTTTCCGGCGTCAGAAGATAAAGGCCGAGGGCCAGAATAATAAGGGCGATGGCCGTAAGGGGGAGATTGAGCGCCGCGACCCATTCCTGAAGCGGAATCTTCAACTGCAGATTTACTTCCGCGATTCCGGCCAGCGTCTCACCGAAAACAACGGCGTTGAAACAAACAAGAATCGTGATCCCGAACCAGAATAGGAGGAAAAACGAAATGATATATTTCGACCACCAATGCCGATCCTCCACCACGCCGTGGGTCTGACTAAGAGCGCGCGACACGGTGCTGATAAACATGGTGCCGAGATAAATTCCGGCGATGATTCCAGCGTTTGCGATCCACCCGCTCGATCCCGTTACAACCACGCTGGCCAGCGCGGAATCAAGAATGTCCTGCACCTTGGGATCGGGTGGCAGAAATTCTTTCAGAACGACAAATATGCGATGGAGTTTGCCCGGATCGGTTCCGAATAATCCGAGCAAGTTCCAAAGAAAGAGAAGGCCGGGCGCGAGAGTGAAAAGAAGTTGGTAGGCCATTTGCGCAGCCAGGCCGGTGGTGTTGTCCATTGCCGTCTCCCAAACCATCCCCCGCGCCGTGCGTCCAATCAGCCGCAGCATCTTCATGGCGTCGCAAGTGTACTTTGCCCTGCGCAATTATCCATTAAACTCCCGCGCCGCCTTCCGCCGTGAAAAAAATCCTTATTCTTACCGCCGGATTCGGCGAGGGCCATAACAGCGCCGCTCGCGGGATCCGCGATGCTCTCACCCAAATCTCGCCGGAGTCATCGGTCGAATGCCGCGATCTTTTTGCGGAAGCGTTCGGACCAATCAACGAGCTTGTCCGGCGCATGTATCTTTTCACAATCAATCGCGCGCCGCACATTTGGTCGGACATTTATTCCTGGATCGATCACTACCCGGATTTTCACCATGGGCTTCGCTGGTTTTCCCGCGCCCGCAACCGCCTGGCGCAAATTATCGAGCACGATCGCCCCGACATAATCGTTTCGGTCTTTATGCCGTATCCACATTTTCTCGATGAGCTCTATGGACCAGCGAATGGCGCGAAACCCAGACGCATTGTCTGCATTACCGATTCGATCACGATCAATTCGATCTGGTATCGGTGTTCGACCGATTTTTTCCTTCTCGCAAACGAGCAAACTGCGAATGTCGTCGCCGACGCCGGCGTCGATCGCGCTTTGCTGCGCGTCTTTGGCTTTCCGGTCAGTCCCCGGTTTGCCGCGCTGCCAGTGCGCTCTTCCGGCCCACCATGGCGAATTCTGCAGATTATAAACGCAGGCCAGGGTCTGGCTGCCGACCTCACGCCCTGGCTGGCCAGGATTCCGAACACTCAACTCACAGTCACAGTCGGCCGCGACGAAAAGTTGCGGCGCAAGGTCGAATCGATTCGCGATGCTTCAGAGCAAAAATTTACCATTATCGGCTGGACAACGGAATTGCCGCAGTTGCTCGCTTCGCATCACATTCTCGTTAGCAAAGCCGGTGGGGCGACGGTCCAGGAAACAATCGCAGCGGCGTGTCCGATTATTATCAATCAGGTCGTGCCCGGCCAGGAAGAGGGAAACGCACAACTCATTACGCTCACGAATTCCGGGGCCCTTGCGCTGACCAACGATGAGGTGATCGCGACTCTTACCCGCGCGTTCGCCAATGATGGAAGCCTGCTGCACGAATGGTCGGCAAACATCGCCAAAATCAGCCGGCCGGCCGCTTCCCTCGAGATCGCGAAATTTTTGTTGGAGCTGTGATTTTGTCGTTTCCCTCCGGAGGGACATGCTTCTGCATGTCCAGGACGCGCGGAAGCGCGTCCCTCCGTTTGGATCGCTCTTTCAAGGGCGCTCGTCGCTACAACGCTTTAAGGATGCGCAGTGAGATCCGACCCCGCCCGGAATGACAGAACGCCGCCGACGTACGTACTTTTGACTTCCAACTCCGGCGAAAGCACAACCAAATCCGCATCCTTCCCAACCGCGATTTCGCCCTTGTCGCCCAGACCAGCCTCGCGCGCGGGATTCAGGGACGCCATCGCGATGACATCAAGCAAAGGCACCGCAGCCTCCCGCATCATCGTTCGCACCAGATCGATCAGCCGCGATGTGCTCCCGGCAAGAACAGGTTCGCCGGCGAGAAAACAGACGCCGTCTTTTGCAACGCAGTTTCTTCCGCCGAGTTGGAACACACTCCCATCGGCCAGGCCGGCACCGGCCGTCGCATCAGTGACGAGACAAATTCCGCCGGCTCCCTTCGCGCAGTAGAGCAGTTTCATTAGCGCGGGTGAAACATGGTGTCCTTCCGCGATCAATTCACAGCACACTTTCGGCTCACTCAAAGCGACTTCGAGCAAACCGGCGATCCGTTTTGTTCCGCGTCGCCGTGCCGACGACATACAGTTAAACGTATGCGTCACACTCCGCATTCCGTTCTCCAAAGCAGCGCGCACTTCTTCCTCCCAGGCATTAGAATGGCCTCCGCTGACGACGATTCCGGCCTCGGAAAGGTTTTTCATCGCGGTCATAGCTCCTTTTATTTCCGGCGCGATGGTGACCCGCTTGATCACGTCGCGATGTTCGAGCAGACAGCCAACTAATTCCGCGTTCGCTTCGCAAATGAACTCGAGGTTCTGCGCCCCCGCGCGATCTCGCGAGATAAACGGTCCTTCCACATGTGCACCCGCGATTTCAGGAATTCGTCCCCGAAGTTTCCCGATTTGCGTCAGAGCAAGAAGGATAGCGGGGAACGGTGCCGTTGCGGTTGTTAGTAACAGCGAAGTCGTCCCGCCGCTCGCGTGGTAGTCGCAAATGGCGCGCAATGCCTCCGCCTTTGCCTCCATCGCGTCATGGCCGTTGCCGCCATGCACATGCAGATCGACAAAGCCCGGCGCCAGAAAATTTCCGTGCAAATCGACGGCATCATTTGCCCAGGCCACGGGCGCGCCGATCTCTACAATTTTTCCCGCACGCACCGTGACCGCCAGATCCTCGCGGATCGTATCTGGAAAAATGATGCGCGCGTTGGTGAAAATCATAGGAGTGTCATTTCGAGCGAAGTCGACGAATCGCGTTATGCAAGCTTAAAGCGTTGTAGTGGCACTCGCCGCGGCGAGCGCCGAAGCCAAAATCAGGCGTTTGACACAAACTGCCTCTACAACAAGTCGGTAAGACCGCTGCATCCGCCAGGCTGATCGCCCACGAAACACGCTAAAGAAATGGAAAAGGCTCCGCGGAGCGTCGCGCTATTGAAAAATCGTCGCGGATAAATTGATAGGGCGAGACTCCGTCGAGCCGGGGGATTTGCCCGGAGGGGTTTTGGCTAAATCTGTACGGGAGGAAAAGGATTCCGGATTCGTATTGTTCGCGTGTTTCGTGGGCTATAGGTTTTTTGAAAGCGTTCTAGGCCGATGAATTACCAGGAGACAGTGGTTGCGAACGAGGCGAGCCGCGTTTGCGCTGGCTGATTTCTTCCAACAGCTCGATCTGAATCTGCTGAATTTCGAAAAGCCGATTGTATTGCTTGCGCAGCAGGTGATCGATTTTCTCGTGCAGATGCCGGATCTCGAGCTCGGCTTTAAGATTCACCTTGTAATCATTCTCCGCCCGCAATCGATCGCGCGCTTCGGAGCGGTTTTGGCTCATCATGATGACGGGCGCTTGAAGCGCGGCCAGGCAAGAGAGGATGAGATTCAGGAGAATAAACGGGAAGGGATCGAACGCGCGCGTGGCGAGAACGATGCCGTTGATGATGATCCAGACGACAAGGACACCACCGAATAGGAGGATGAATCTCCAACTCCCGCCGAACTCCGCGATTTTATCCGACAAGTGTTCGCCAAAAGTCAGCTTGCGCTCGAATTGCTTCTCGATGTTCTCGGTCAACAATTCGTGCTCCCGCAAACTCTCGATCACCTCCTGATCGAGCGAGGTCAGCTCTCCGATCTCATCTTCGAGAGCGCGTTTAACGTAATCGCGGCGGAAGGCGCCAAGGTCGGCGAAGCAAATGAACTGCTGCGGGTCCCAGTTCGTCCGGTGCGACTTGATGAATTCGGCGAGGGAAGGCCGTACATTATCACCAATCGCGCCATTCTGTGGGGCGAAAGCATGGCCGCAAATCTGGCAATTAAGTTTTCTCAAGGCGGTCGCCTCCATGGCGGTTAATTAATGGCGAGCAACGGCGCTTTGTCGATTCCATCTTGAACCGAGCACTCGCGATTCTAAGCTAGGTGCAATGGAAGAAGCCGAAGTGCCGTTGGAACAGTTGCACGAGGAA
>QHPN01000125.1 GCA_003219115.1 Verrucomicrobiota bacterium
AAAAGAGGGAACGGTCAATCTCACCACCACCGATCTCGATGTCGGTGTGCGCGGAGGTTTTGAAGCGAACGTGGACAAGGCCGGCGCGACCACATTGCCGGCGCGACGCCTCTTCACCATCATTCGCGAGCTGCCGTCGAGCGAAATATCAGTCGAGGTCGATGGCAAAAACGCGGCTTCGATTCGAAGTGGCCAAAGTTTTTTCAAAATCCTCGGATTGCCGGAAGAAGAATTTCCACCGTTGCCGAAGTTTGAGAACGCCAAGGTCGTGACGATGCGGCAGAAGGATTTGCGCAACGGTTTGCGCAAGACCGCTTATGCTATTTCGACTGATGAAACCCGCTACGTGCTCAATGGAGTTCTCTTCAGCTTCAAGGAGAATAAACTTACGCTCGTGGCCACGGATGGGCGCCGCCTGGCTATGGCCGACATCGAACTGGAATTTCCGCGCAGCCACGAAGCGGACATCATTATTCCGACAAAAGCGGTCACGGAACTGCAACGTCTGCTGACCGATGACGGGGACGTGAAGATCAGTGTGGGCACCGGCCAGATCGCATTCGATCTTAATAATACGCTGCTGGTCTCGAAATTGATCGAAGGTAATTATCCCAATTACAAACAGGTGATTCCGTCGGAAGCGAAGGAACGTGTCACGCTCGAACGCGAGACTTTTCTCAATTCGCTGCGCCGGGTTTCGCTGCTGGCGAGCGACAAATCGAATTCGATTAAGCTCAATTTCAGCAAGAACAACATTGAGATCACGGCCAACACGCCTGAAGTGGGCGAGGCTCGGGAATCGCTCGCGGTGGTGTATAAGGGGCGCGATTTTTCCATCGCTTTTAATCCGGAGTTTCTCATGGCACCCCTGCGCAATTTGGCCGAGGACGAAATTTTCTTCGATCTCATCGACGAGATGAGTCCGGGCGTTTTGAAAATCCAGACGCCATTTCTCTATGTGCTGATGCCGATGCGCGTCAGCGCATGATGGCGTCGAGCACGGTTGCGACGGCGAGCTGAGTCAGATCGCCGTTCGGGGCGAGCAATACTGTCGCTTCTTTGTTTTGCGGCGCCCAAACATTCGGATCGGTCGGCCCGAAGAGAATGACACAGCGCACTCCGGTGGCGGCCGCGAGATGAGAAATTCCGGAATCGTGGCCGATAAAAGTGGATCGCGACAAAATTGCGGCGAGATGCGGTAACGGAAGCGCGTGAGCAAAACGGACACGCGGGTCGGGTCCGAAGAGCGGCCGCAATTGTTGCATCGCGCTTTCGTCGGCTTCGCCGGAAACCACCAGGATCGTCCGAAAAGAATTTGGGCGACTTTGAAGTCGCCGCTGGGTTAGTTCGGTAGTCTGGAGACAACTGTTCCTAGAGGCCGCGGTCCCGTTCAACACCGCTCTAATAAATTCGATCCAACATTCACTTGGCCAATTCTTTTTCTCACTGCCGCTACCGGCGTGAATTGCCAGAATTGGCGACTCGCAGGATTCCAAAAATCGAAGTGCGCATTGCCGATCTTCCCCTGACAAGAACAGTTTCGCGGCCAGATCGATGACGCTGATTCCGAGCTCTCGCACTGGCTGAGCGAGTTGTTCGGCCGCGGACATGCCCGAAACGATTTTCGACGGACCTCGCAAAATATTTTCCGCGCCGCATCGCCGCAAATTTCCTTCGAAGATGCCGTCCGGATCGTAAAGATAGCTGAGGATTAGATCGAAGCCCGCGAAATAATCGCGCAATTCAGCTGGAAGCTCGGCCCCACGCGCGAAAAAGCGAGAGAGCGCAGCGTACTCGATCGAGCGGACTGCGTCGGCATAAAATCGCTTGTCTGCGATCGCCGCGATGTGCGGGTAACCAAGAATTTCAATACCGGCCTTAGGATGCGCATCGCGCAGGGCCCTGAGCGCCGGCAATGTCAGAATGAAATCGCCAAGCGCGCCGCCGCGAATGACGAGGATTCGTTTAATAGCGGGTGAAGGCGAGAGCGATCAGCGCCACGCCATAGACAAAACCAAATACGCTTACGCCGCGCCAGCGGGTGGTCGTTTTGCTGAACCAGGTGATTTGATCGCGCAATTTGTACGGCACCATTACCCAGGTAAGACCTAACACCACCAGCACGTAGGCGAACACAGTGAGGACTAGCCGACTAGTTTCGTAGCGGAAAAAGGCGGCGTCGAGCATTGGTTCCGCGACCAGCAACGCGAGGATGCCCAAGGCACGCACGGCCAAAAATTCATCCACGAAACGCAAGGCCAGAAAAAATCCGACCGGCAGAATAACCAAAAACGGCCGGCGAAAAGCCGAGAACTCTCCCATCTCCATGGTAGATACCAGCCAGAAACTCCAAACCAGATCGACGGCAAGAATCACTATTCCCGCGGTCCGCGAACGCGGAAACCTGGACATGAAACTGCGGGCCGAGCCATTCAAAGCAAAGCCGACTGCGCCGAGCAGGCAGAGAATCAGCCCGGCCACGAGTCCTGCAAGTTGGAGTGAAAAATGGTAGATCATTGCGTCAGGCTACCGGTGTCCCGTAAAGGCTGAAACCGTTAGCGCGCTCGATGGCAACATCAAAAAGTTCGCCGATCCGATTCTTTGCTGCCTCGAAGACGACGACTTTGTTGGTTCGAGTGCGGCCCATCAAACGCGCAGCGTTTTTTTTGCTCGGGCCTTCACACAAAACTTCGATGCGAGTTCCAACCAGTTTTTCATTCGCACGCCGAGTCGAGGCGTTAACTACCCCTAGCAAGTCCTGATTGCGCACCTCCTTTGTTGCCTCGTCGATTTGATCCGGCATGGTCGCAGCGGGCGTTTCGCGCCGCGGGGAATAGCGAAAGACGAAAGCATTATCGAATTGGAGGTGTTCGACGAGATCGCGGGTTGCTTTGTAATCGGAATCGGTCTCGCCCGGGAAGCCGACGATGATGTCGGTCGTCAATGCGATCCCTGGGCGGGCGGCGCGAATTTTGTCGACCAGTTGCCCGTATTTTTCCGCCGTATAAGTCCGGTGCATCGCCTTGAGAATTCGATTCGACCCCGATTGCAGCGGCAAATGCACGTGCTCAACCAGCTTGGGCAAATGGGCGATGGCGTCGATCAAGTCGTCGCGGAAGCCGATCGGATGCGGCGAGGTAAAGCGCAAACGTTCCAGCCCGTCGATCGCGCTGACGGCTTCGAGCAATTGCACGAAGGGGCTTTTGCTGTAGTGGCGGTGTGTGACCGCCGGGCCACGGCCAACGACCGCCGCGACGGAGGGGAACTCGTGGCGGCCATAGAGATTCACGATCTGGCCAAGAAGAGTTACTTCCTTCACACCCTGAGCGGCGAGGGCGCGAACCTCAGAGACGATCTCGGCAATGGTGCGGCTGCGTTCTGCTCCGCGCGTGCGCGGCACGATGCAAAAGGTGCAATGCATGTTGCAACCTTGCATGATGGAAACGAATGCCGTGGCTTGCCTTGGGGTCAGCGACTGTTCGCGAATGGTGGATTGCGAACCGGATTCTTCGTCGACGTCCACGATAGAGAAACGCAGATCGTCCATGCGATCCCGGGGATCAACGATCCCGGCTACAGCGCGTTTGCGGACAAGCAATTCATCGACGTACTCGGCCACGCGATGGAATTTTTGCGTGCCGACCACCAGGTCGAGATGCGGAATTTCCTTTAACAATTCCGCGCCGCGCGCCTGTGCCATGCAGCCAAGAAACCCAAAGACAGTTTCTGGGCGATTCTTACGGATGCGGCCGAGCATCCCCATTTTGCCCAGCGCCTTCTGCTCCGCCATGTCGCGCACGCTGCAGGTATTGAGTAGAACAACATCGGCATCGACCTCGGAATCGACGCGCTCATAGCCCCGGGCAATGAGTGAATGCGTAACCTGCTCGGAATCGCGTTCGTTCATCTGGCAGCCGTAGGTCTTGATGAAGAATTTCGGCACGGCTCGCGAACGATACACAGGGCCGGCGAAAGTGCCATTACCTCAAGGAGCGGCTGTCTCCAACGCCAGTGCTCTGACTTCCGATCCCAGAATCGGCGGGCGGAAGGGTTTTTCTCTCTGCTTGCTGCGCTGCCCTTCAGACAAGGCTATCCCTTCCTCCACCGAGAGAAGGGTGTTTCCGCGCAAGCGACAAACCTCAGCAACACGACGAGAGCGAGGATGGTGCAAGTTTTTCACCTGCATGTTGTAACGCAGGATCCGCCCATCTGTCATCCCGAGCGAAGCCGAGGTGGATCGGCCGCTTGGTCATCCGCCAGTGCGGCTCGTCCAACTGCTCGATCCACCTCGTCAAACCTAGGGTCGGCAGCAACGAACAATTCGCTTCAATTTTCTATTTCCGTCCGTTTCAATTCAGAGTGCGGATGAACAAGCCAGCAATCGGGATTATCGGCGGCAGTGGCCTCTACCACCTGGACGGTTTTGCCGAGTTGGCCGAACACAAGATCGAGACGCCGTTCGGCGCGCCGTCTGACTCCATCGTTGGCGGAACAATGTTCGGCCGTAGCGTTTATTTTTTGCCGCGACATGGACGTGGGCATCGCATCCTCCCCCACGAACTGAATCATCGCGCGAATATTTACGCGCTGCGTTCTCTCAATGTCCGCTGGATCATTTGCGTGACGGCAGTGGGCAGTTTGCAGGAAAAGTACGCCCCGCGCGATGTCCTGTTGCCGTCGCAGTTTTTTGATCGGATGAGCCTCCGCTCATGCCACACGTTTTTCGGTGAAGGAATCGCGGCCCATGTTTCCTTTGCCGACCCGATCTCGACCAAGCTGCGGGAGATGTTAGCGGAAGCCACACGGGCGACCGGCGCCACCGTTCACAACGGGGGCACTTATGTGAACATGGACGGTCCGGCCTTCTCCACTCGTGCGGAATCGGAATTCAATCGTCGCAACGGTTTCGATGTCATCGGCATGACCAATCTGCCGGAGGCGAAGCTGGCGCGCGAAGCCGAGATCGCGCTCAGCACGATGGCGATGATCACAGATTACGATTGCTGGAAAGTCGAAGAAGAACCGGTCTCGGTCCAAACCGTAATTGGTCATCTGCTGGCAAATGCTGAGACGGCGAAGAAGGTACTGCAGCGCGTGATTCCACAGATTCCACGCGAAGCAAACTGGCCTGAGCATCGAGGGCTTGAAAACGCAATCATCACTGATCGAAAGCTCTGGCCCGCAGCGACAATTAAAAAGCTCGGGCCGATCATCGAGCGCTTCTTGTAAGGAAACAACCCTGCGCTTGCTTGCGGCTCCGCAGAGGGTCGCCCTACCAATGAAATTTTCGCGAGGAGGTATTGGTAGGGCGAGACTCTGTCGAGCCGCGGAGCTAGCGGCGCAAAACCTTGCCAGATGCGATCACGGGATGATAATGAATGCGACGGTTATCCCTAACGTTTGCGTTCCATTCATGAAATTCATCTTCGGCTTGCTCGCGATCGCGTTTCTCGCAGCGTGCGAGACTACGGCGCCGATTACGCCGACGGCAACAATGAAACCGGCATTGGCTGAGCGCCTCGCCGCTCTCAATACCGAAGAGCCGGTGCCGCCAGCGGAAGGTCCGGAAGACGTCGCACCAGGCCAGGCCCGGGATCCGACGCGCAACCCCGGTTTGGTTCCGTCGCCATTGTTGCGCTATTCGGCAGCGTCGATGACGCCTTGATATAAATGTGCTTGGACGCACAGAAGTGCGTCCCTCCGGGTACAGTCGCCTGTCTTTGTAACGGCACTCCTATTCAGACGAACATTTACCAGCGCGAGAAGGCAATTTGCCGGGCAGCGCTCGCGTCCCGCGCTCCCCAGATCAGAGCCAGAGACCCCACGACAGCAACGAGGCGGCGTCGGTCCAGACACCGGATTTGGTATCGCCAAGGACGACGACAATTACGTCTCGCCCTGGTCGCGAACCGCTCGCAATCAGGCAGTGCCCGGCGGCTTCGGTGTAACCGGTCTTCATTCCATTACAAAACGGAAGGCGTTTCAGAACTTTGTTGGTGTTTTCCAACTCACGCGTTCGCCCGTTGGCGTAGCGAAAGACGAGCTGCGGCAGGCAGACAATAGAACGAATGGTGGGATTCGCATAAGCCGCGCGCGCGATGATCGCCAAGTCACGCGCGGTGGAATATTGACCCGGCATCGGCAAACCATTCGGGTTGATGAAGTGCGAATGCGTCGCCCCCAGCATCTGCGCTTTCGCATTCATCTTATCGGCAAACGCGTCGAGGCTGCCGGCATTATCGCGGGCCAGGCAGCGCGCCACGTCATTTGGACTTTTCACTAACAGCGCGCGCAGCAGATCAATCCGCTGATAAAATTCCCCCGGCCGAATGTTCAACCGGACTGGCTCGGCAAACGTATCGACCTGCTCCACTCTCACTGGCCGATCGAGATAACCGGTCTCTGCAATAATCAGTGCCGTAAGCAGTTTTTGAGTGCTTGCAGCTGGCCGGGGTTGATCGGCATTTTTCTCGTGTAATACCGCGCCAGTACGCGCATCGACTACCGCACGCGTGTTCGGAACCGCGCCCGACCGCGTCGGATTGAATGCAGACGCTGGAATTGAAACATCGTCGGCTTTCGCGGCAGCGCGCTTTTGCGCCCGCGAGTGGTGTTTATGAACGCTAGTAGGACGGACAGCGTTTGGCGCATCGTCCTCATCCGGGGTAATTGCGGCAGCGACATTGCCGGCAAAGAGGAGCGCGCAAATCGTCAGCGTAATCCAACGCACCTGTCGTTTCATCGCCCGTGAATAATTACCGATTCAACTGCTCGCGGGTATCTAAATTAGCCAGTTCCGCGCCCATGCTGGATCAATTCAATTTCGTAACCTTCCGGAGCATCGATGAATGCGATGGCACCGCCATCGCCATGCGGATGGGGGCCATCAGAGAGCGGATAACCTTTGGCCGCAGCCTGTTTGGCGAAGTTTTCCAGATCGTCTACTTCAAATGCGAGATGAGTCAGGTCCGGACCGACCACGATCGGGCCACTCTTGTCATACTTGCAAAGCTCGATCTCTTCCTCGCTTTCAGGTGCTTTGAAAAAAACCAGCTGCGAGCCGCGTCCAGAGGTGTGCCGTCGTGTTTCCTCCAAACCAAGGACGTCTCGGTAAAAGGCGACGGTTTTTTCCAGGTCGGTCACGCGATAACGGGTGTGCAGTAATTTCTTGATCATCACTAAACTAATTGCCGCGGCCTCGCCTCGAATTCAAATTCGATAATGCTGTGCCTCGGCTTGGATAGCGGGACAACCACCTGTAAGGGCTTGGTTCTCGACGCTGATACCGGAAAGGTTCTCGCTCAAGCGACTGCCCCGCATTCCTTTGTCGAAGGACTCCGGCGCGGCCATGTCGAGCAAGATCCGCAGATCTGGGCCGACGCCGCCGAGCGCGTGATTCTCACTTGCCTGGAGAAAATCGGAGAGCGTCGCAGCGAGGTGGTCGCCTTCGGAGTAAGTGCCCAGCAACATGGGCTCGTGACGCTCGACGATCGCAACCAGCCAGTGCGTCCGGCCAAGCTCTGGTGCGACACCTCAACTGCCGAACAAACCGAGAAACTGAATCGAGCCCTCGGAAACGCAGACGCACTGATCGAGCGAACCGGCAATGCCATGGTGCCGGGTTACACCGCGCCCAAGATTCTCTGGCTGAAAGAAAATGAACGCGAAAATTTCGCCGCCACCCGCACCATTCTTCTGCCACACGATTTTTTGAATTTCTGGCTCACCGGCGAACGCCAGATGGAGTATAGCGATGCTTCCGGCACGGGATTGCTTGATATTCGATCGCGTACCTGGTGCGAGTCGCTGGCGGAATTTGTCGACAAAGGTCTGCTCTCGAAATTTCCGCCTCTTCGTTCTTCCACCCGGCCAGTCGGCTTGTTGCGATCGTCCTTGCGCGAAAAATTTCAACTCGGTGACGTCCTCGTCAGCGCTGGTGGCGGCGACAACATGCTGGGCGCGATGGGCACCGGCAACATCAGTCCCGGCCGGTTCACGATTCGCCTCGGCACTACGGGCACGATTTACACATTCGTTGAGACGCCAGTTGTCGATCCGCGCGGAGAAATCTCCGCATTTTGCGATAGCACAGATCACTGGTTGGCGCTGGCTTGCACGACGAATGTGGCGAACGCGGTGGAGCGAGTGCGCGACCTGTTTGACTGGGAGATGCAGGCTCTCGAAAAAAATGTCGCGCGCTCGCAGCCGGGCGCCAATGGGCTGACGTTCCTACCCTATTTCTACGGGGAACGGTTGCCCAACCTGCCAAACGGCAGCGCCGTAATTCACGGTCTAAATTCCAGCAACACTAATCGCCACGATATCGCCCGGGCGTTAATTGAAGGAATCGTGATCGGACTTGCCCAGGGGATGAATCGCCTGATTGGTCTTGGGATCGAAGCCAAAGAATTGCGCATTACCGGAGGCGGCGCCAAGAGTGCCAGCATGCGCCAAATGGTTGCCGACATTTTCGGTCTCCCAGTAATCGGATTCAAAATGGCTGAAGGCGGGGCTCTTGGTGCTGCGATTCAGGCGGGCTGGACTTATTGTGAGACCAAAGGCGAGCCGCTCCCGCTCGAGAAAATTGTGAAGTTGGCAGTAAAAACCGATCGCAAAACGCGCGCTGAACCGCGCAAGGAAAATCAGGGACTTTATGCGGAATTGCGTGGACGACACGCCGATCTCACGCGGAAATTAGCAAGCAGCGGTTATTTATGAAAATCGTAATCGGCGCGACAGGTGCCAGTGGCAGCATTTATTTGCAGCGTTTGCTCGAACAAATTAGTACCACCGAGCACGAACTTCACCTGGTCATGACTGCGCACGCACGGCAGGTCGCCAATCACGAACTTCTGGCCTTTCGTCTTCCCCCGAAAATCCTTCAGCATGCCGACAACGATATGAACGTCCCGTTCGTGAGCGGTTCGGCACGTTTCGACGCAATGGTGATCGTGCCCTGCTCCATGTCGACGCTTGGCCGAATCGCCACCGGCTCGGGGCAGAGCGCGTTGTTGCGCGCGGCTGATGTTTTCTTGAAGGAACGTCGTAAACTCATCGTCGTCCCGCGGGAAACGCCATGGAGCCTCATTCAGGCGCGCAATGTCGTGACCCTGATCGAGGCCGGCGCAATCGTATTGCCTGCTATCCCGTCGTTTTACAGCAATCCAAAAAACGTCAACGACGTCGCGGACACGGTAGTGTGGCGCATTCTCGATCAGCTTGGATTGCCCAGTTCTAAAGCCTTCCGCTGGGAAAGCGCAAAAGGTCGTCCGCCGCAAATTTGAAGCTCGACCCGGAAAGTTTCACAACGCGCATTCTTGTCGCATTTGGATTTCGCCTGCTGCAGTTGTGGGCGCGGACGTTGCGTTATGAAGTCGATGCCCGCTCGGCCGTGCTGGAAACGCCGGTGAAGGAGAACTATATCGGGGCGCTATGGCACAACCGGCTCCTGCTCATTTCGTATGCCCTGAAGAAATTTGCTCCTCATCGTCCCGGAGCGGGTCTGATCAGCGCGAGCCGGGATGGAGATTTGGTAGCGGATCTTACGAAACGTTTCGGTTTTGACGTTGTCCGAGGCTCCACTTCGAGGCTCGGGGCAAGTGCAATGCTGGAACTCGCCGAAGTTCTTGCTTCTGGACGTGATGTCCTGATCACCCCGGACGGTCCCCGCGGGCCAGCTTACGAGCTTGGGCGTGGTATCATTTTTTTAGCCCAAAAGTCAGGAGCGCCAATCCAGCCGATTAACATTGAGTATTCGAGCTCTTGGAGGGCCAGGAGCTGGGACAAATTCATCCTTCCCCGTCCGTTCTCTAGGGCTCGCGTCATTTTTGGTCCCTTGCTTCGTGTCGCACCGACAAATACGGACGAAGAATTTGAAGCGGAGCGGCGCCGTTTACAGGATGCAATGATGGCGCTGGTCGAAATGCGCTGATTGTTCCCCTAATCTTTCAACCTGACCCAACCGCCAGTCCGGCTCGGACCAAAGGATCTCTCAAATTAGGCTCCGTTTTCGATAACATGTTAAGCTCTGCGCCATGCCAAAACTAATCGACGGCCGTGCCATTGCGGAAAGAGTCTATGCCGAACTCCGCGATGAAATCGCCCGGCTTAAACCTCGCGGATTAATACCCGGCCTGGCGGTAGTTCTGGTGGGCGACGATCCCGCCTCGCGCACCTATGTGCGGGCCAAAGATAAAATGTGTCGCGAGCTGGGTCTTCATTCGGTGAAACTTGAGTTGCCGGCTGCGACGACTCAGGAGGCACTGCTCGCCCGGGTGGACGAACTTAACCGTGACCAGCAAATCCACGGCATTCTTGTGCAATCACCGCCACCGCCACAGATCGATGAGGCGGCCATCGTGCGCACACTCGATCCGCGCAAAGATGTCGATGGATTTCACCCCCTGAATGTGGCGAAACTCGCGCTCGACGATGAAACAGGTTTTGTTCCCTGCACTCCGCTTGGTTGTTTGCGTTTGCTCCGCGAAAGCGGGATCGCCCTCTCCGGCGCTAACGTCATCGTGCTGGGCCGGAGTATGATTGTCGGAAAACCGATGGCGCTCTTGCTCATGCGCAAGGGTATTGATGCGACCGTCACCGTCATCCATTCACGGACCCGAAACATCTCTGAGATTTGCCACCGCGCTGATGTCATTATCGCCGCGATCGGTCGTCCCCATTTCGTTAGCGCAGAATTTGTGCGTGAAGGCGCGATCGTGATTGACGTCGGAATCAATCGCGTGGAAGACGGCGAGAGCGAGCGCGGCTACAAACTCGTCGGCGATGTCGATTTCGATGCCGTGTCAGGAATTGCCGGCGCCATTACTCCCGTTCCCGGTGGTGTTGGCCCGATGACGATCGCGATGCTGATGTCGAACACCATCAAAGCGTGCCGCCAAATCACCTCAGCATCGGAATAGCCGCGCGCCCAAGCAAGCATTACCGGACGATTTTGCGCGTCAGAAAACGCAGGAGCGCCGGTTGAAAACTGGCGAAGTCGAGCAGAATCGATCCGAGCTTTGGTGATACAACTCCGCTGCGCGCCAGCGCGTTAATCCACAATCGGCCACGATACATCGCGGTGTGCTCCGCGGCATATTCAGCGCCTGCGTCCGGAGAATTTTCCTGAACTATTCTTGTCGCCGCAGTCGCGGCCAGCTCGCCTGAGCGCAGCGCATAAAAAATTCCTTCGCCGGTGAATGGTTCTACGACGCGAGCAGCATCGCCGGCAAACAAGAGATTCCCACGCGCCGGGGGAACTGCCGCGCGTGTTAATGGCGTGATTGTTCGCCATTGCTGGCCGGCCGAAAGCGCGAATCGTTCGGTCGCCCACCTTTGCAATGTGCGAATCGATTTGGGCTTCCCAACCAGACAAAGATTGAGCTCACTTTCGCTCACCGGCGCCTGCCCGGAATAACCGCCCGGCAGCAATTGCAAAACGACCTTATTCCCGAAATCGCGCGGCAATGGAATGTGCGCCTGCAGCGCCACGCGTTCCTTTCCGATGCGCGGGAGCAACCCGCACAAGCGCGCCACGGTTGAATTGCGGCCGTCCGCTGCCACCAAAACCTGCGCTCGACAAGCGAATGCATCCGCAATCGTCAGTTTCCAGTCGTCATTGGCTTTCTCGAGCGATATTAGGGTGCTTGTTTCCCGGATTTCTGCACCAAGCTGACGGGCACGATCGAGCAGGAGAGCATCGAAGACACTGCGTTTAATGGTGATCTCCGCGTCTTCACCCTGCGGCAGTTCAATTTCCATGCACCGGTCGTGCAAACCAATGAACGCGACCGATGCCAGCGTGGCATGAGGCGATTCTCGCACCCGTTGATCGATTGCGAGCCGCCGCAAAATCGGCCAGCACTCCGGATTCAAACAATCGCCGCAGACCTTCTCCCGCGGAAACTTTTCGCGCTCGATCAGAACCGTCCGCAGTCCTGCCGTAGCGCAAAGTGCTGCGCAGACCGACCCCGCGGGTCCCCCGCCGACGATCGCGACATCAAACATTTCCATATCATTCAAGGGGACTTTCTCTAAGCCTAGTCCGGCTCGGATCCGCCGCCTTTGACGTGCGATATGTTTGAGGACGACATTTGTTTCAATGAGCTGGTCACTTCCAATCCTTCGCATCTACGGAATCCAGTTGCGGATTCATGTCACCTTTTTGCTGCTAATCGGATGGCTGGCGTTCGGTTATTACACACAGGGCGGCTCGGCCGTCGCGTTTTGGCGCGTGATTTTTGTGCTCCTGCTGTTCGTCTGCGTCGTTCTGCACGAGTTTGGTCACGCGATCGCAGCGAAAAACTATGGCATCAATACTCCTGACATCACCCTGTTGCCGATTGGCGGCGTCGCCCGTCTGGAGCGAATGCCCGATGAACCGCGGCAAGAACTCATCATCGCGCTGGCTGGTCCGCTCGTGAACGTGGTGATCGCGCTCACCCTGTTCGTATTTGTTGGCTGGCGTGGATTTTCCCTCGAACACGCTGCCTCCGGGGCAGATCTCGTCGTTCAATTGCTCGCGATCAATGTGATGCTTGTCCTCTTCAATTTGCTGCCGGCATTTCCAATGGACGGCGGTCGTGTTTTACGCGCTCTTCTCGCCACGCGACTGAGTTACGCCCGTGCCACTCAAATCGCCGCCAGCATTGGCCAGGCCTGCGCTTTTATTTTTGGCTTTCTGGGTCTCTTTGGAAATCCGCTCCTCATCTTCATCGCCCTATTTGTTTATATGGGTGCGTCGCAGGAGGCGGCGCTCGCCCAACTCAAAGATATTTCGCGCAGTTTCCCCGTCTCCAGCGCGATGGTGCGCGAATTCCGGTCGCTCCCGCAAACCGCCACTCTTCAGGAAGCGGTCGACGCGCTTCTTGCCACTTCGCAACACGACTTTCCCGTGATGGATGAAACCGGCAGCGTCGCCGGCATTCTGACCCGGCACGATTTGATCGGAGCCCTGCGCAAACAGGATCCGCAGATAAAGGTGAGCGACGTAATGCGTCGCGACATCCCGACAGTGACGACAGGTACTCGTTTCGAAGAAGCATTTCGAATCATGCAGGAATGCAATTGTCCAGTTGTGCCAGTCCTCGATGGAATGAAGCGTCTGGTGGGCCTGTTGACTCCGGAAAACGTGACCGAATTGATGATGGTCCACTCCGCCATGCCACAGCGGCGCGCGGCGTAGCCGACTGTTGAAAAAACGTTGTAGCGCGCTCTATGTGAGCGCCGAAATCCGCGACCCAAGCGACGACGGTCGTAGACCGCCGCGACAGCCCCCCTTGGCGCTCGTTGTCGAGCGCGTCCCCGACGCATACATTTACCCCCTAACCAATGGCGTTATCAAAAAAACAAAAACCGGATTTAACGAAAAAGGTACATGAGGTGCCACACAAACCCGGTGTTTATTTGATGCGCGACCGTTTCAACCGCGTCATCTACGTCGGCAAAGCACGCGATCTGCGCAAGCGCGTCGGCTCTTATTTCATGCCCTCAAAAGTAGCAGTGGCTGATCTGAAAACTCGCGCCATGCTGGACGCGGTCTGGGATTTCGAGACCCACACGGTGCAGAGCGAAGCCGAATCGATTTTACTCGAAGGCAAGCTGATCAAGGAATACCGGCCGCGCTATAATGTTTCCTTCCGCGACGATAAGCGTTTCCTCCTGGTGAAGGTGGATCAGACTGAAGAATGGCCGCGCTTTCGTCTCGCCCGTTTCAAGAAAGATGACAACGCCCGCTATTTCGGGCCATATGCACACGCCGGCGCGCTTCGGCAGACATTAAATTTTATGCGGAAGAAATTCGGTGTTCTTACCTTTGGCCGCGGGTCGCCAACGGAGCGCGAGTTGAAGTCGTCAACCTACCAGGTGCCGATGAAGTTGAGCGAGATCATGCCGGAAATTTATCGAGAACGGGTCGCGCAGGCCTGCGAGTTTCTCGAGGGACATTCGCGCGAAATGATGGCGGAGTTGGAGAAGCAAATGCGCGCGCAAGCGGAGAAGCTCGATTTCGAAAAGGCGGCGGAGTTGCGCAACATGCTGGAGGATCTTCGCCGGACAACACGACCGACGCGCCGTTTCACTCGCGGCTCGTTGCCGACGACGATTGATCCGGAAGCAGACGTCCGCGCTTTGGCCGACGCTCTGCAGCTGCCGAAGATCCCGCGAGTAATGGAATGCTTCGATATTTCCAACATCAGCGCGACCCACGTCGTCGCCTCGATGGTTTGTTTTCGGGACGGTATTCCGGACAAAAACTGTTATCGCCGGTATCGGATTCGCACGGTTGAAGGCCAGGACGATTTCGCCAGCATGGCCGAGGTAGTCCGGCGAAGATATTCCCGAATTCTGCTTGAGGCGCGCGACGCGAATCCGAATGCGGCGGAATTTTCGCAGGAAAATCCCGCGGAGGCGCTGGAGCGCCAATCAACCATCAACTCTCAACCAGCGACTGTGAATCTCGTGCGTTTGCCTGATCTCATCATTATCGATGGTGGCAAGGGTCAGCTCTCGTCCGCCTGCAAGGAACTGCAGCGGCTCGGGTTACACGATCTGCCGATCATCGGACTGGCCAAGGAGCATGAGGAAATTTATCGGCCGGGCCGGGCGCTGCCATTGCAGTTGCCGGAAGATTCGGGCGCGTTACGTCTGCTTCAACGCATCCGCGACGAAGCGCATCGTTTCGCCAACGCCTATCATCAGCTGCTAATGAAGAAACGAATCGGCGAAAGCATTCTCGACGATTGCCCGGGCGTTAGTCAGCATCGCAAAAACCTGTTGCTGCGAAAATTTGGATCCGTGAAACGGTTGCGGCGGGCCAGTGCGGAAGAAATCGCGGCCACGGATGGCATCGGAACAAAGTTGGCGGCCGACGTGCATCGGTTTTTGCAAACGCACTAAGGCTGATCATTCTAAACCACGCACAGATTCCTGATCGGATGAGAGGTTTAACCGCGAGCTCTGGTTTGATATCGCTGATGTTGGCTATTTCGAACGCGGCCGGGCAACAATTAGCGCCGGCTTCTTCGACGGCGCCCAGTGCGACGCCCTCGGAAGAAGTATCTCAACCTGCACTCGACGAGGAAATTGTTCCGACCTTCGAGACGCAAAAACTCGCGCGCACTTACATCCTCGATATCCCGGCGCCGCGTGGACAGATTACTGATCGGACCGGCGCGCCGCTCGCGCAAAACCAACTGAGCTACAATCTGGCAATCAATTTTCCCACCCCACTGGAATTTAACGACAATCAGACCTTGGAGTTTGCGCGTCGGCAGATCGCGACTGCACAGAAGTTACTCGGCCGCCAAATCCGGATTGCCGACGATGCTATTCTCCGGCACTACCATAACCGCGGAATTTTGCCCTTCGAGATCTCGACCAATCTTTCCGCGGAAGAGTACGAGGCGGCAAAATCGCATCTGCCGCCGGAAATGACGCTGCGCGGTGTTTACATTCGCG
>QHPN01000126.1 GCA_003219115.1 Verrucomicrobiota bacterium
CGAACAATTGGCACTGAGAGTGCTCATTAAAACGGTCTTCCGGGGCGGGTGCCTCGGAGCGCAATCAAACAAACCTAGAGAACAGAAAGCAAGTTAACGCAATGTTTAATAAACTTAATAGTCGCCGCGGGGGCTTCACCCTCGTGGAAATCATGATCGTTGTCGCGATCATCGCGCTCTTGGCCGCGATCGCGGTGCCCGGGTTCCTCCGCGCCCGTAAGCGTTCCCAAGCCAGCCGAATTCTCAACGATCTGCGTATGATCGACGCCGCCGTCGACCAGTACGCGATTGAAACCAACCGCAGCACCGGCAACACAGTGAATACCGCCGATTGGACGAACTACCTGAAAAAGGGTTCGGCGCTCTACAACACTGGCACCAGTCTGCTGGGCAGTCCTTACGGTGTTCAGACTGTGGACACGATTCCTAAGGTGCCGACCACCGATTACAACGTGCTGTCCGACGTGGCCAGCACCGGATTTTGGTCCCCTTACGGCCCGTAGTCGAATCTGACGATTCATTCGCCTGTCATTCCCATGAGGGAGTGGCAGGGAATGAGTTGTGAGAACCAGACGAAGTCCGGCCACTCGCATCTCACAAAGCACAACAACAAACGCAATCAAAACATCATGTTAAGAAAATTGAATAAAAAACACGCTGGCTTCACGCTGGTGGAAATCATGATCGTGGTCGCAATCATCGCATTGCTGGCCGCGATTGCCGTTCCTGGTTTCTTGCGCGCACGCAAACGCTCGCAGGCTTCCAAGATCCTGAACGATTTGCGCATGATCGACGCTGCCGTCGATCAATACGCAATTGAAACGAATCGGACCACCGGTAACGCGGTTGGAACCGCCGATTGGACCAAGTACCTCAAGAAAGACAGCATCCTGTATAACACAGGCGCTAACCTGTTTGGCACCCCATATGGCGCACAGACCGTAGACACCATTCCTCAGGTTCCTGCGGCTGACTACGCCGTGTTGTCAGACGTTGCCAGCACGGGCTTCTGGTCGCCTTACGGTCCTTAAACAGGCTATAGAAGTTCTAAACTTCGGGCGTCCTCTCGTGCGAAACGGGAGGACGCTCGTTTGCTTAATGATGCAGCTTCTCCTCTAACCCCGTGCTCGTGGACTCAACTCTCGGCCCTGCATCGGGTTGGCCCAACCTTCGCGTCCGCTTTGCTGCTGTCTGGGCCAAACAATGGCCGCGTTACTTGTTGCTTGCCGGCCTCGGCTTACTGGTGCGATTGCCCGCAGTCCAGGGACCGCCAATATGGGACGACCTATTCCTCACGCGAGACAATCCATTCATCAAAAGCCCGCTGCTCGCGTTCGAAGCATTCCGCCACTATCTCTTTCTCGACTCCTATACGGGTCATTACCGGCCAGTGCAGAATCTTTCCTACATGGTCGATTACTTTTTCTGGAATACCGACGCAGCCGGTTTTCACCTTAGCAACATTTTCCTGCATGTCGGCGCTGGCTTATTGCTCTACCGATTGCTCACACTGCTTTTTCGCTTTGGCGGGGGGCTTTGGAACAATCGCGATTTTCACTCACTCGATAGCGGCACACTTGTGGCCTTCCTTATCTCCGGCCTCTGGATGGTGCACCCCGTACATTCCGCCGCCGTGGATTACATTTCGGGACGGGCCGACAGCCTCGCCTTTCTTTTTTCTGCGGGCGCATGGTTGCTCGTCTTACGCGGCCGAGGCGTTAATTCTCGCTGGCTAAAAGGTGGCCTTTATTTCGCAGCCGCGTTGAGCGGCCTTCTTGGGCTCTGTTCGCGTGAAATCGCCTGCATTTGGATATTCGTATTTCTCGTTCACACCCTCGCCTTCACTCCAGACATGCGTAGAAGAGCCAAGATCCTCACCGTGATTTGCTGCGCGCTGGTCCTTTCCGCATACGACGGATTGCGCCGGCTTCCACCTGTTCGGTCGGACAACCCTTTCATCGAAGACTGGTCGTCGAGTGTTCGCGCCACCTTAATGCTACGGGCGCTTGGCGACTACGGCCGGCTCATGGTTTTCCCTGCAAACCTCCACATGGAGCGCAGCATCTTTGATCCCGATAACTACCGCGACCGCGAAAGCTGGCGCCGATCAGCGGCATCCGAATACTTGTCGATTATTGGTCTAATCGTTCTGGCTGGGTTCGCCTATGGCTGCGCAAAGCCTGGAAATGGCAGGCGTCTGCGAATTCTGGGCGCGATCTGGTTTTTCGCCGCCTATTTGCCGGTCTCGAACATTGTGCAGCTCAACGCCACGGTCGCGGAGCATTGGCTTTATCTGCCGAGCGTCGGTTTTTTGATCTTTCTCGCGGGTTGCGGCTTGGATTTGCCGCAGCGATCCCGAGGGGTTTTGGCCACGACCGCGCTTTTCGCCATTATCGCATTAAGTGTGCGCAGTGCCATCCGCAGTAGCGACTGGAGCGATCAGGAAAGGTTTTACAAGGGCACGCTGGCGGCTGGCGGCACAAGTTCACGGGTGAGTATAAACCTGGCGCAGATTTATGCTGGCCGCGGCGAGTATGCTGTCGCCGAAAAAATGCTGCGCAAAGTTCTCGAAAGCACCCCGGACTACCCCATCGCACGAAATAATCTCGCCAGCGTTCTTACGCAGGAGGGAAAGAACGATGAAAGCGAATCGTTACTTGCCCGCAACGTAAAAGAAGCGACGGAGTCGGGCAGCCGCTTCCCCCGTACCTGGATCGCAGCTCTTAATCTGGCTGCCATGCGTTCACACGCCAGCGACGATTCCGGAGCCATTGCGATTCTTGAACGCGCACACGCCGACTATCCCTGGGTATGGGATTTGGTCAGTCGGGAGTCGGAGTTGGTGCGGCGGACACAAGGCCCGCTTCCGGCGCTCCATCTCGTAGAAAATTACGTCCGTGAAAATTGGTGGCACCATGCCGGCTGGCTGGCGGAAGGCCGACTCTACGCGGAGAACAACGACGTTACGCAAGCCAGCCGCGCGCTCCGCTATGCAGCTATGCTTGACGTCCACGATGTCAATTCTTTGGATTTGCTCGCTCAAATTTCGCTGCGTGGAGGCCGGCTCGATGACGCGCTTGCAATGCAACGCCGCGCCGTTGCGCGCCAGTCCTACGAGCCACGACAATATCTAATGCTGGCTGAAATCCTGGATAAGATGGGGCGCACCACCGAAGCACAAAAAGCGCGCGATAAAGTTGCGCGCTTGCAAGCGATGGCAGCCTCGCAGCGGATCGCGTCCAATTAAATTCAATTTGGCGCGGCTGCCTGCATCAAGCAGTCTGTCGGGCGATGCGGGTGCGCATTTATCGCGATAAACAGATCAGACTTGACGCGCTTCGTGGCAAAGTCTGCGGAGTAATTGGATTCGGCTCGCAGGGTCACGCACATGCGCTCAATCTTCGCGACAACGGATTCAATGTTGTTGTCGGACTGCGCCGAAATAGCAAAAGGCGGAGAGTCGCGCGTGCTCACCACTTGCCAGTCTTGGATTTGCCGGAGGCGGTCGAGCGATCGGATATCATTTTCCTGGCGTTACCGGACACGACGATGCCAGGCGTTTTTCGGAGACAAATTGCGCCGCACTTTCGAATTGGACAGGCCCTTCTCTTTGCTCACGGGTTTACCGTTGTTTACAAAACGGTCGTCCCGCCACCGACTGTCGATATCATAATGGTCGCCCCCAAGGGCCTCGGGCAAATGGTGCGTCGCGAGTTCGTGGCAGGTCGCGGCGTTCCAGCTTTGGTCGCGGTCGAGCATGATTTCACGGGACAGGCGCGCGCGATTGCGTTTGCTTGGGCTAAAGCAATCGGCTGTGCGCGTGCCGGCGTGATTGAAACCACCTTCCGTGAGGAAACCGAAACCGACCTGTTTGGAGAGCAGGCGGTGTTATGTGGTGGAACCACTGCGCTGATTCACACTGCCTTCGAGACGTTAGTTCGGGCCGGTTACGCACCGGAGCTCGCCTATTTCGAATGCCTGCACGAACTCAAATTCATCGTCGATATGATCCACGAAGTCGGGATCGCGGGGATGCGTGACTTGATTTCCGATACCGCAAAGTGGGGGGACCTGACCGTTGGGCCAAGAATTGTGGATCAACAGGTAACCAAAAACATGCGTGCGGCCCTCGAAAAAATCCGAAGTGGAGAGTTCGCGCGCGAATTCATTCGCGAGATGGAGACCGGGCAACGACGCTATCACGCTCTGTTGCAACGGGGCCGGCGGCAGCCCATCGAAAAGACTGGGCAGCGCTTACGGGCGTTGATGAACTGGCGAAAAAATAAATGATCCAGCCCGCGCTCTGCGTGAGCGCGTTGCCGCGGCAAAACTAATTCCCGCCGCTATTCGCCAGCGTGATTCCCGACGATAAACATCGGGACCACGGTGGTTGCTATTGGGCCTGCCACGCGGTCGATTGGCTGGGGAATGCCTGAGCTCGAGACGAAAATGTAGACTTGCTTCTTGAAGGCGAGCCGTTGCGCCTCAGTTTGCGTTCTGGTCGCCGACGCTTTCGGCGTTACCACTACATTCTTACTCGGATCAGCAAAGGCCGATGCGCAAAACGTCAGCGCGATCAACGCGACGCCGCATCGCCCCATCCAACCGGCCAGGCGGGGTAGCCTGAACCATGTCTTCATGGGAAAATTATGCGCCGCTTTTGGGCCCAATACAACAGCAAAATAACTAAATTTTTCCGCGTTATTGCCAGAGAAAATGTTCGAGGCGCAGTTGGCCCAACCGGGCATTAGCTTCTTCACTGCGCGGTCCGTTGGCTGCCACCAGTTTTTCGTAAATTACGGCCGCTGCCTCCCACTTTTGTTGTTCCTCCAGCAAGCGCGCCGCGTTGAATCCCGCTTTGTAAAACCAAAAGAATTCCGGCGGTTTGTCAGGCGAAGGATTGAACTCGAGAATGCGGTAGAAGGTCGCGAGCGCACCTTCCCGGTCCGAGCCTTTTTCGAGGCAAACACCTTTTTTAAATAATGCCTGGTTGCGCCAGTGCGGCTGGTTCGCCGCTTCGTTCGCGAGTTGATCGTAAATCCCAACTGCGCGCTGCAGATTTGCCAAATCCGCATTCGCCTGTTCAAAAAAAATGTCAGCTTTCCCGCACAGCGCTTCGCGTTTTTCCATGCCGCGCGCGTCCCCTTTCAAAACCTCGTCATAAAGGGCCTGGGCGTCCTGCCACTTACCCAACCGGCGTTCAATCGCGGCTTGTTCGTTACGCGCGGCCCACCTGAAATCACCGTTGATGGTCACGACCTGCGTCAGCAATTCCAGAGCGTGCTCGAGTGAGTGGCTGGCCATGCTCGCCATCGCCGATTGCGCGGCCAGAAAGAGGGCTTGCTCGGTAAACGACGATTTTGGGTTCTCTTGCGCCAGCGTTTCGAATTCGGTTTGTGCGCTGGCAAAATCCTGCCGGCGAAAATGCGATTCCGCCAATTTCAACCGCACTTCCCCTGCCAGCAGCGAATGAGGATGGCTTCGCAGAAAATCGCGGGCTAATGCAATGACACGATCGCTGTCTGCTCCACGCGCGTCCGCCAGCCAGACAGCAAGGTAGTCACCATGTTCGACGGCAAGTTCTGTGGGATGGGCCTCACGCGCCGCCGCCAAATCTTTTTCGGCCTCATCCAGCCGCGGCGGGCTGGCATGATACGCGATCTCAGCCAACCCTATTTGCGCTTCGGAAACGCGCGGATGAGCCGGGGCGCGGCGAACAAAATCCCGGAGCGATGCTGCCGCATCTTTTTGGCCACGTTGAGCTGCGGCCAGCGCCTGCTCCAGCGAAACCTCAGCTGCGTCATCAGATCGGCCCCGGCTGATTAGCTCTGCCTTATCGCGTTCCGCTCTCGTTTTATCCTCCGCCCGAAGAGACGCCAGCGAAGCATTCACCAAGGCTACCGGTGCAATCGCGGAGCGATCGTTTTCCAAAATCTCGAAACGGTTCGCCGCATCCCGAAATTTCAGCGCTGCATACATGGCGCGGCCCGATTCGAAATCGATTTGCTCGCGCACCTGCAGCGCTGGATTCGTCTTCTCCGCCTCACGGAGGATGCTGAGCGCATCAGCGATCTCTCCCGCCTCGATTTGAAGGCGTGCAAATTGGACGAGCGCCGGGGCCAGAGCCGCCGCCATTGGTGTTGCACCCCGAATTTGCTCGAACTGTCGCATCGCTTCTTCGCGACGACCTGCCCGCAGATCGCTTTGGGCAAGATACCAACGTGCGAAACCGCGCCTCGGTTGCATCGGATCTCGCGCCCATTTTTCCAGCTCATTGCGCGGCGCCTTCCGCTCCGCCCGATAAACCTGGTCCAACTTGGCGAAGACCTGTGGCAGCGCCGAATCATTCGGATGGCGTTCGATAAAATCTTCCAGGTAATCATCGCCCGCCTCCGGCGTGTTTAGCTGCAAATGGGCGTCCGCGATGGCAAAGAGCGCCGCAATCACTGTTTCGCGCGATTCACCTTCGGGTTTTTTCACCAGCGAATCGAGTAATCCGATCGCCCTTTCCGGCCGTTGATTGAGCAACTCCAGGCGTGCATGCAAGAGGCGTTTTTGCCGTTTGTCGCGTATGATTTTCGTCTGCGTCTCATCGAGAAGGCGCCGGGCCATGCCACTCTCCTGTTTAGCGATAAACAATTCGGCTTCCCGCAAACGCGCAGGGACACCAAAACGCGGATCGTTTTCGAGGTTGCGATATGCCTTGATTGCTTCCTCGGTTCGATCGAGCGCACGCAGCATTTCTGCGGTCCCGAATACGGCCGCAGCACGTTGCAGATCGTTGCTCTGCGCAACTTCGCGATACAATGGCAACGCCTCCTCAAGCCGATTCAATCCTGCAAATGCTTGAGCTCGGAGAAATTTCCCGGTCGTTGAGTCGCGCAAAACCGGCTTTTCCAGCAGGTGGAGCGCGTCCGCCGGGCGCTGCGCCGCGATCAAAGCCTCAGCCAGTTTCTCTTTGGCGTTAATCGTGTCCGCGCCATTCAGTCTGGTGGTCAGCTTCTGCAGCTGGTAAACCGCGACCTCCGGCACTCCTTCATCAATGGGTCGCGCCGCTTCGCCGATTTCGTTAGTGCGCTCGGCAAACGCCAGGTCCGCGAATGCACTCATCCCGATACAAACCACCGCGCCGGCCAGCATTCGTGACAGATTCATCGTAAAAGCGGCCGGAGGAACTCTCCGGTATAGCTTCCGGCAACCTGCGCAACCTTCTCCGGCGGACCGGCGGCAATGATTCGGCCACCGCGTTCCCCGCCTTCCGGTCCGAGATCGATCAACCAATCGGCGCATTTAATTACCTCAAGATTATGCTCGATCACCACCAGCGTGTTGCCGGCGTCGCGCAGTTTCATCAGGACGCGCAATAAATTTTCGATGTCGGCAAAATGCAAACCACTGGTCGGTTCATCCAGAATGTAAAATGTGCGTCCGGTCGCTTTCTTGGCCAGCTCGGCTGCGAGTTTTACGCGTTGCGCTTCACCACCGGAAAGCGTCGTCGCGGGCTGCCCTAGCCGCAGATAACCGAGCCCAACATCCAGCATCGCGTTCAATTTGTCCGACACGCTTGGAACATTTCGAAAAAAACGCGCCGCTTCGTCCACCGTCAGATCGAGCACATCGGCGATGTTCTTTCCTTTGTAAGTAATCTCCAGCGTCTCGCGATTATAGCGCCGCCCATGACACACCTCGCACTCGACATAAACATCCGGCAAGAAGTGCATTTCGATTTTAATCAGCCCGCCGCCCTCGCAGTTTTCGCAGCGACCGCCTTTGACATTGAAGCTGAAACGTCCCGCGTCATATCCACGCACGCGCGCCGCCGGAAGCTGTGCGAACAATTCGCGAATCGGTGTGAATGCACCGCTGTAGGTGATTGGATTCGATCGCGGCGTGCGCCCAATTGCACTCTGGTCAATGACGATAGCCTTGTCGATTTGATCGACCCCGCGCAAACCGCGAAACGCGCCCGGCTTTTCCTTCGCGTTATAAAAATGTCGAAACAATGCTCGGCGCAAAATATCGTCCACCAGAGTTGATTTGCCGCTGCCGGATACGCCAGTCACACAAATGAAACAACCGAGAGGAAATGATGTATTAACGTCCTTGAGATTATTTTCGCTCGCTCCAACAATCGTTAGCCAGCCTTCGGAAGCATGATTGACGAAGCGCGGCGCAACGCGCTGGCGGGTTACGGCAATCCGGGCGCGACCAGAAAGGTAATCGGCGGTGATCGAATTCTTCGCCT
>QHPN01000127.1 GCA_003219115.1 Verrucomicrobiota bacterium
CCTGGCCCGAGATCAATGACGTGATCAGCTGCGCGGATGGTTTCCTCGTCGTGCTCGACCACAATGACGGAGTTTCCCAGATCGCGTAACCGGTTGAGCGTTCCGAGCAGGCGAATGTTGTCGCGTTGATGTAAACCGATGCTTGGTTCATCGAGGACATAAAGGACTCCCGCCAGCCCGGACCCGATCTGGCTGGCGAGCCGGATCCGTTGCGCCTCGCCGCCACTGAGGGTGCCGCTCTCGCGATCTAGCGTCAGATAGCCCAGCCCGACCTCGAGCAGGAATTGCAAACGCGATTCAATTTCACGTACCACTTCCG
>QHPN01000128.1 GCA_003219115.1 Verrucomicrobiota bacterium
AGCGCTCACCCTTTTCTCGCTCTTGTTCGGTTTTCGTTCCATTCCGACAAATTCTGTCGGCGTTAAGCTTCGTTTCGGCGCGTTATCCGGAATCGAGGATCCCGGTTTGACCTACGTCGTCCCACATGTGGATGAGCTGGTCATCGTGCCGACGCAGCGGCTCCTCAAACTCGAGTTCGGTTTTTCGACGCCTGGCTCGACCAACCCTTACCAGCACGACCGGGAAGGCGAAGACACCGAAACGATGATCACGGGCGATCTCAATACCGCGCTCGTGCCGTGGGTGGTGCAATATCGAATTACTGATCCGAAAATGTATTTGTTTGGTGTGCGCGAGCCGGAGCAAACGTTGCGCGACTTATCGGAAAGCGTGATGCGCGAAGTGATCGGCGATCGCACCGTGGATGAAGTCCTTACCATTGGGCGCCACGACATTGAAACGGCCTCGCTCAAACGCCTAGCTGAGCTTTGCTCCGACTACAAACTTGGCCTTCAAATTCAACAGGTCCAACTTGCCACGGTGCGGCCTCCGGCGGTGGTGCAGGCTGCTTTCAACGAAGTAAACCAGGCGCAACAAGAGAAGCAGACCGCGATCAATCAGGCCTGGGCGGTTTATAATGATGCGGTCCCGAATGCCAGCGGCCAGGCCAAGGAACGCCTGAAACAGGCTGAGGCCTACGCCTTTCACCGGGTAAACCAGGCCAAAGGCGACGCTGAGAAATTCACGCTCCTACTAACCGAGTATCGTAAAGCCCCGGATGTTACCCGTCGCCGTATTTACCTGGAACAAATGCAGGCGCTCCTTCCGGCCTTACAAAAGAAAGTAATCGTGGACGACAGTTTGAAAAACATCTTGCAAACGCTCCCGCTAACGACTCCCGAATCGACTCACCCAACGCGCTAGGAACTATCTCACCAATGCCGCCAACATTGATCCGGATTTTGCAGTCCCGCACCATGGCGATACTGGGTCTCATCTTCATTCTAACGGGACTTAAGTGGGGTTCAATGCTCTTTATCGTTCGTCAATACGAAGACGCGATCGTTACTCGGTTCGGCAAAGCCATTCGCATTGAAACTACCCCGGGATTGAAGTTGAAGCTGCCGTTCTTCGATAAAGTAAACCGATTTGATAAACGTGTCCTTGCCTGGGATGGCCCGCCGACGGAGTGCCCAACCAAGGACAAGCTTTATTTGATAGTAGATTGCTTCGCGCGCTGGCGTATTAGCGATCCGCTCTTGTACTATAACCGGTTAAACGACGAGCGGAGCGCACTTTCACGGCTCGACGACATTCTGGGCAGCGAAACGCGGACCGCGGTAGCTACTCATGACCTGGTTGAGATTATTCGGGTAACCAAAGGCCGACAACCGTTGCGCGATTCCGAGCTGGAGAAGACCGGCACGGTTTTGCCAAGTAACATTCCCGATATCCAACTCGGGCGAGGGGAGATCGAGAAACAAATCACGGAACGGACCCGGCAAAAGATCGCCGATTTCGGAATTGAACTACTCGATGAACGATTCAAGCGAAGTAAGTACAATCCCGCCGTCGCAGAGAAGATTATCGAACGGATGTCGAGTGAGCGTCATCAAATCGCGGCGCGGTTTCGTTCCGAAGGCCACGGCGAAGCTGCCAACATCAGCGGACAAAAAGAAAGCGAAGTAGCCTCGATTCTTTCCAGCGCCAATCGCGATGCGTTGAAGGTTGAAGGTGAAGCCGACGCCGAAGCGGCGCGGATTTACGCGAGCGCCTACAGCGCGCCCGACGCGCAGGATCTTTACTTGTTCCTTCGCAGTCTCGACGTAGCGCGATCCGCTTTCGAGAAGGATACCACTGCCGTCATTTCCACTAACAGTGATCTGGGGCGCTTGCTCAAAAGTATGGGCGGGTCGGGGGTAGTTCCGGCGAAGACAACCGGTACGTCTCCGTAGCTTTCGCTGGTCTGCTCACAGACAAGACCGGATCTACCCACGGAATACACTAATTACACGAAAATATCTTTGGAGGGACGCACCGAAGCGCGACCTTTCGCGGGTGATCGCGACGACCGAACCCACTCGCGTTAGAAATTCCTAACTAACGCGCGAAGTGCTTCCGTCTCCGATGAAACCTTCGCTTTCCAGATGAAGGATAATCTCCTGGGCTGCCTCATCGGGAGTTAGTTCGGCCGTGTTTATGGTGACGTCGGCGTCAGTCGGTTCTTCGTACGGATCAGAGATGCCGGTAAACTCCTTAATAATACCGGCGCGCGCTTTAGCGTAAAGACCTTTGCGGTCGCGCTCTTCGCAAACTTCCACCGGGGTGGAGAGATGCACCATGATAAACCCGCCCAGCGGCGCGATCATGCCCCGCACTTCTTTCCGCGTTGCGTCGTATGGAGCAATTGGAGCGCAGATCGCTATCCCGCGGTTCTTGGTGATCTCGGAAGCAACATATCCGATACGACGGATGTTTAGGTCGCGATGTTCGCGGGAAAAACCAAGCTCGGAAGACAAATGCTTGCGGACATGATCGCCGTCAAAAAGCGTAACCGGCCTGCCGCCAATTTCGAGGAGCTTGATCACTAGAACGTTCGCAATGGTCGATTTGCCAGCACCGGACAGACCAGTGAAGAAGATGGTGAACCCTTGTTGATGACGAGGCGGGAAAGTTCGCCGGAGTTCCTGTATAACTTCCGAATAAGTAAACCAGTCGGGAATAAGCCGCCCTTCGTTCAGCCGCTGGCGTAGTTCCGTGCCCGAAATCTTTAACACCCGCGCATTGCGGGGAACTTCATCTTCCGGCAAATACTTGGCCTGGTCCTCCACGTAAACCATGTTGTGGAACGGGATCATGGTCACGCCGACCTCAGCTTCGTGTTTTTTGAACAACTCCTGAGCCGCGTACGGACCGTAAAACGGCGCACCATTTGTATCATTGCCGGGGCCGGCGTGATCGCGTCCGATGATCATGTGCGAACAACCGCAATTCTTTCGAATAATGGCATGCCAAATCGCTTCTCGCGGCCCAGCCATCCGCATGGCAAGCGACAGCAGGGCAAGTTTTGCCGTGCCTCTCGGATACTTCGTCAGAATAACCTGGTAACACCGGACTCGAGTGAAGTAGTCAACGTCGCCCGGCTTGGTCAATCCCACCGCCGGATGAATCAGCAAACTCGCTTCAGCTTGTTTGGCTGCGCGGAAGGTTAGTTCGACATGAGCGCGGTGCATCGGATTGCGCGTCTGGAAGGCGACGATGCGGCGCCAGCCTTGCCGCGCGAACTCCCGACGCATTTCACCTGGCGATAAACGCAGGGTTTTGAAATCATAACTGGAAGGCGTCTGCACTCCTTCGAGGCGGCCTCCGATGTAGCATGGGTGCGATCTATTAAGGAGATAATCGACGCCCGGATGACCGAGGCTGGTTGTGTTGAATATGGCTTGCGCTTCTTCGCGATGATCCGGTTTCCAAACTTCTTCCACATGCAACAACGCCAGCATCACTCCTTCGGCGTCGCGCAGGGCAATCTCGCTCTTTCCGGGCGTGAGCGATTTCGCGAAATCTTCGGTCACATCAAGAGTAATGGGAATGCTCCAGAGAAGACCGCTGGTAAGGCGCATCTCATTGCACACACGTTCGTAGTCGGCCTTGGTCATGAATCCTCGCAGAGGCGAGAAACCCCCGTTGAGGAGCAGCTCAAGATCGCAGAGTTGCCGTGGCTTTAGGTCCCACGATGGGAATTCCCTCGATTCTGTTTTGATCTGTGCCCGTCGCTCCGGATCGGCATAAAGATCGAGCAGCTCGCCACCATGCGCAGGAGGCAGGTGAGCAGCAGAACTGCGTTCCGGACTGTCAGTTGTTTCGATGTGATGCATTTGAATTACGGAAAAGTGGCAACCTTATTCGAGGTCCAGTCCGGATCAACGTTTGTCTCCGCAAAAACTGCACGGCTTGGCAGTGAAGAAAGTTCTGTGCCGAAGCCATGTCGCTGACGTATGCGTCGTCGTCGCCGAATTATTGGCATCGAAATCCGAGCCGAGCCGGCTCCCAGAGTTTGGTGACGAAAAGCGTGTTCAAGGTAACCTATTACAGCTCGCCCCTAGCCTGAAGTTCTGAGGCAGTGAGTAGAACAGCACGGCAACTGTGACGCTCGTGTTAACCTACACTGTTATCGCGCTGCCGCGGTGCGACAGGTCCACTTGTCGGCCCGAGAAAGAGATTTATCTGGAAAATTCGTGTAGGGTTCAGGGCGACGCCGCTGGGTTGCGCCTCCTCGGAAGGAGTCGCTTAAGGGCTTCGCTGAAGCATCGGCGTAGGTTTGGGCAACATCGGCGTGGGCCTGGGTTTTGGTGTCGGAGCCAGCATTGGGGTCAGCGTTGTCTGTGGCAAACGCTGCGATACGGGGTGGGGGACAGGAGCCGAGGCGTGCGCTTTCTGAAATGCTTCCTGTTGCCGCCGGGCGAGCTCCGAGGCTTGTTTCTTCTCGTGTCGCTTTTGCAAGAAGAAAGCGCCTCCAAGTCCGAGGAAGATAATCCCGATTATAACGTACTTGATCACGAAGGACGAGGAAGAAGCAGATAAGGTACTGTTTTCCTAAAATTTTTCCATACATCAGTCATCAGTCGCTTTTTTTCCGAAATTGCAATTACCTGCGACTCGCAGAAGCAGCGATGTCCTTGCGCTTGTCAACGTGGCGCATCACGCCAGACTCAGCTGTTCCGGTGCAATAGGGCCGACGATCATCGAAGTCCGACTGTATCGGGACGGGTGGCGGTGCTTTGAAGCACCTGCCGTCCAGCTGTGTTGGACGGGGCGGTATCTTCTTTTCCCACGCTCCCTTCTCTCCGGCTGGTGGGGAAATACGACAGGGCATTCGGGTTCTCGGAAGTGGCACCAGTATTGCTGTTGCGTCTAATTTCCATAACTATGGCATATGCCAGAAATTTACCCATGGGAATCGAGCTAAAAATTGACTGACTATAAAGCTAAAATTATGAGCGACTTCAGCCCTCTCAAGAGGTCTGAAAAAATGCCGGCTCAGCACGAACGTGGAACCACCCTGGTCGAAATTGCCATCGCAGGAGCATTGGCTGTGCTCGGGTTCACGGGTTTATATGCTCTTTACGGAACTACCGTAAAGGAGGCAAAAGTTGGCGATGCCGCCGCGATCGCACAACAAAATAGCATCGCGCGAATCGATCAAATGAGAGATCTCACTTGGAATAACACAACCAGTCCATCCTCCATCGCGGCGCTGCTTACGACGCCCACTTCCTCAGATAATGCTTCGACGATTTCCAAAGAAGTCATAAGCATTTACCCCGCTGCTGTCCCGCAGACTTTGCCCCTTCCGGCACCGACTCCCACTCCAAGTCCGACACCGGGTTCTACCCCATTCTTTTCCGTGACCAAGATAGGCACAGGAACACCCGCCAGCAGTCCCTCTGCTCCGGGCAGTATCCTCGGTGAGAGATTGATCCGCGTGGAAGTTACGACTGAGTGGGTTGCCTCGACGACAACCCATCAGCGTCAAATGTCGACCCTGATCAGTAAATCAGGAACCAAAACGCGATGATCACGCGCCCTGCTTCCAACAAGCACAAAGGCCATAGGGGAATGACGCTGGCCGAGATAATGATTGCCTTGGGCATTCTCGGACTTGTTCTTTCTGTGTGCTACACTTCATCCGTTGCGCTGCAACGGGGTTTTGCCTCAACCACTTCTTGGGCCGACGCCCGAGCCAATCAGCTGCGCGTGCTCGATTCTCTGGCAGTGGATCTCCGCAATGCGACTGCCAAATCCTTTACCGTAAGCGCGAATGGTCTCACAAACACGCTTCCACTGACATTGACAATCCCCGTGCGATATCAGCCGAATCCAATTCTCTCTTCGGCTTACGAGGCAACCGGAGCGCTTGCAGGCGATCCCGCTCGCTCCGCACTCGCGCTTGAGCCAGGAGTCTATGCGACGACCGGAGGTATGCAATATAGGGATAGTAGTGGGCAGCAAGTAGCAATAGCAGTGACTTATAAATATGGCGCGAGTGGAACCAAACGAACTATTGTTCGCCAGATTGACTGGCCCTACACCGCGACAGCGAACTCGATATTAGCCTTATCCTCGCCGTTACCCTCACCCTCACCCTCGCCCGCCTACACCGCTAGCCGCGAGGTTAGCAGCTTTACGAACTACTCCAGTGCAAGTCTCTCTGACCCAGACAATATTTTAAAGGTGACATTCACGAACAAGGATATGCAACTGATTAGCTCTTCCGATACCGCCGTCGTTATTAGAATTGAGGCGAGTCCCGATTCCGTTCACCCCGAAAACAAATCAGTTTTGAATGACACGGTATTTCTAAGAGAGACAACTTTTAAATGACGAAGTATTTCTGACTACCCTATGAAAATGCAAAGCAATAGGCAATCGCACACAGCGTCCGCTCTCGTTGCTGTGATCATCACTATTACGATCTTGGCATTATTGGCCAGCTCTCTGGTTATGAATGTGAACAATCGCCGCATGACGCTCAGCCAGGCGTCGGCCTGGCAGGAAGCGTTCGCCGCGGCCGAGGCTGGCGTTCATCAGGGAATCGCCCAATTGGAGCTAGGCTTGGCGCAAAATTCTCTGCCCTTAGCAGGACCGAGTCCAATAGCATGGAGTAGTCCATTTCCAAGCGGCACGATTACATCTACATCGACAAGGGTGTACTTAAACCACGCTGGTGAAGGGCCATCTGGTGCGTCTAACAGCTATGCCGACTATACGTTGACTCTGAATGAAAACACTACGCAGACAATTCCGAGGCCTTATTACTGTATCGTCTCGGTTGGAACGGTGGGACTTCCCGGAGGTAAATCTCTCAGCATGGATAGCGCCGATGCTGTATTGCGGAAACTAAATCTGCGAACCGCCACCCGAACCGCGACCCGCACGATCGAGGCATGGGTCAGACCGGTTTACACGACACAGGGCCCGCTGAAAACGGATCAACCCATCAATTTAAACAACCATAACATCTTTGTTGATTCTTTTAACTCCGCCGATCCTACTCGTTCCGTCAATGGTCTCCCAGATGCTCTAGGCCTCACCGGACACCTTGTGGCTAACATTGGACAGTTTGATGCTCCTAACTTTAACGTCCCACTAGCAGCTAATATCTCTACCAATTCGCCATTCGCCAATATCGGTAACGCGACTGTTTACGGCGATGTCCTTACTAATGGCGGCGCCACTGATGCAAGCGGGGCCACTGTTACAAACACGTCTAATGTTCAGGGTCAGATTATCAGTGATTATTACGAACCGCTTGAGCCCATTTATGCCCCGCAATGGAGTGACGCAACTATAAGCAATTCGGTTAATAATTCCAAGACTTACACTGGAGGGTCCGTTACAAGTCCTGCTCGTTACCAGGTCGGTACCCCCGCAAGTATTGGCAATATAAAACTTTCAGGTGGAAAGCAGGTCACGTTTGGTTTTGGCACCACCAGGGGTGCCCCCGATCCAACCAAAAATTACATCGAACTCTATGTAACCGGAGATTTTACTACAAGAGGGTCGGGCACAACCGATGGCTCGGTTGTTATTGTAAATGGAGTCAACGTTAAAATCTATGTGGCAGGAGATTTGAACTTCTCCGGCAATGGATTGATTAATTACAACAACAAGGCATCGAGCTTGGAAATCTATGGAATTAGCCCCTCCGATGGAACGACTCAGACCTTTACTCTAGCCGGAAACGCGGACTTTTACGGAACGGTCTACGCTCCGGGCGCGGATTTGAAGCTCGCTGGAGGTGGCAGCAGCGGCGAGTTCATCGGAAGTTTTACGGGCAAATCAGCTTTTCTTAACGGAACGACGCAGATTCGTTATGATGAAGCGCTCGCCGGCAGTGGGCGCATCGCCAGTTTTAAGATTGCTGCCTGGTTCGAAGACGTTAAGAAAACTGGAACTTTTACCGGCCAATTACAATTCTAGGCGC
>QHPN01000129.1 GCA_003219115.1 Verrucomicrobiota bacterium
TTGTAGGGGCGGCCATATTGATCGCCTACGAAAAGAAACGGCGGCGAAAATCGCCGCCCGACAATCCTGCACCGTTGGCAATGTAGTCCTAGGGACGCAAAGCCCGGCGCCTGGCAACAAAGTGGGTGCCGGCTTCTTCGCCCGCCACGACCGCAGCAATCCGATCAGGCTGGCGCCCATTGATAATCGCAGTCGGGATTCCCGCCTCCACTGCCATCTTGACGGCTTCCAGCTTTGAAATCATTCCGCCCACCGCAAAACGACCTTTTCCCTCGGTGGCCAGCCTTTTGACGCGGTCAATGTCTCGTACTCGCCGGATCACATTGCCTTTTTGGTCCATCAGACCGTCCACCTGCGTGAGGATAAGAAGTAGATTAGCACCGGCGAGCATTGCGACCTCGGCAGAGAGGCGGTCGTTGTCGCCGAATCTTAATTCTTCCACCGCCACAGAATCATTCTCGTTGATAATGGGAACGATATTGCCGGTGGCGAGCAACTGTTCCACCGTGCTTTTGGCGTTGGCGCGTCGGACCCGGCTGTCGAGATCGCTGTGGGTGAGCAGAAGCTGAGCGACGTTCAATTTGTAACGCGCGAACGCTGTCTCATAAGCCCGCATCAACTTCGATTGCCCGACCGCCGCACTCGCTTGCAGGGCGGCGAGATCAAGCGGGCGCTCCTTGAGCGAGAGCGCGGTCATTCCAGCGGCGACGGCCCCGCTTGTCACGGCGATGCACTCGTGACCCGCCTGAATTAGCGCGGCGACTTCCGCAGTGAGGCGCGCGATTTGTTTGGGATCAACGCCGGCTGTGTTTGCGCGGGTCAGGATGCCGGAACCAAACTTGAGGACGATACGTTTTCGGTGACGCCGGGTTTTCGTCCGAACAGCCATCGTCGTAGCTTTTTCGCGCGCGCTGGAAATCGCCGAAGGAACGTGAAACATGGTGAATCAGACTTATCTTCCGATCTTTCCTTTTGCAGCGCTACCACCTTTATTGCTGAACGGGCGAAGGCTAATAGCCCTCTCTGGGGCACGCTGGTGGCGCAGCAGCCCGTGTGGGATGGGCTAACCAGGCGGCAGCCCAGATTCTGCAAGCCGCAACGGCGCGAATCGAATCTGGAAAATTCATAATTTTTGTCTGACAGCGGCCGTCAATTTTGTGCGCCCCGAACGGTACGTCTTCACTTTGTGGACTTCAGAAACTCCACGATGGCGCGCTGTTCCTGGCCGGTAATGTTGGCGCGGAGACGCATGTGATGAACGATCACATCCCATTGCACGTCATTATACATGGTAGGCGGCCGAATATTGTGGCAACGCATACAATTATTAGACCAAAGCTCTTCGCCGCTTAACCCCCTGTAGGAATCGTTCGAGACGCCGCTGCTCGACTTGTCATCTGCTTTCCGGCTTGTTTTAGGTTCGCCAAATAAACTCCAACTCGTGCTGACTAGGAGAAGAACCAAAACCGAAAAGATTCTGCGTGTTGCTATCATGTTACTCCTTCGTCTAGAAACCGATAGCTGTCTGAATAAGCAGGGCGTTTCTATTAGGCTCGCTGTTCGGTTGATCCCACTCATAGGCAGCTTTCAGGACCATGCTGGGGCTTAACCAGTAGTTGAGTCCTAGCGTCCATCGGGTCTCTTCTGGATCGCCGAGTCCGCTTGGATCGCGGCTCAAATGATCCCAGCGCAAGATCATTTCGAGATTCCTTAGAAAATCATTATTCAATTTGGTAGGCCGATAGGCGAGCTCGGCGTAACCGCCATCCTGCATACTTGTGAAGGCAAGCGGTCCAAACCCCAGCGAGCCGTCGGGATCGTACACGGCGTGGTCGACGTGGCTCCAGGCGTACTGCGCCAACAGATTGATGCGGCCCTTCAGCAGGTAGGAATCGCGAGTAACCTCCAAGTCGACCGATTGAACCAACGCTTGAACGCGAGAAAAAGTGGTTCCTTGGAAGCCGGGCTTGGAAGTCTCAAAGCCATAACCGACCTCCACCCCTGAGATCGGCAGAAAACCAACTCTGCCGCCAACCGCCTTGTTGTCGTTGTTATCCGTGTAGCTGTTGAAATCCAGTGTACCCGCGCGGCGAGCGTCGAAAGTATTTAAGACAGGACCGTTGGAAACATAAAAGGCGTAATCCACGCGGGTCGAACCGACCGGAAACCCTCCGCGTGCCTGGGCGCCGACGGATATATTTGGCAGAATGCCATGGTAAATAGCAAGTGGACGGTCAGGCAGTTTGTTAATCCACTGCGGCTCGAAGCGTTCCACGAAAACATTACTCGGGCTGAAGAATTCTCCGGCGCCCAAAGCTATGTAATCATTGAGAAGATACGAGATCTGGGCATTTACAAGGTTCACGTTGGTCCCGCTACCGCTGAGGTCGATTTCGAGTCGGCTGTCGAATAAGATTTTCGGTGTCAATTCCCAGAGGAAGATAGGGTCAAAAGAAGCAGAGAACGTGGACACTTGGCCATTGCGTGCCTCAAACATTCCGTCAGCCCAGCCTGCAAGTAAGAATTTGGTCGTACCGAAGAGTCCTTCTGATTGGACGAGCGGCAACGGGACTTCGGGTACGACTTGCTTGTGCGCATCGGCGACCGCTCGACCTTCAGGTTTCGCTTGTTTTGAAGTCGTGGTGGAAAGTGCCTGGCGTTCCGAGTTCTCTCGCTTTGGCGCGACTGCTCTTTCTTGCTTAAGAGCATCCAGTTCTTTCTTCATAGCTAGCAGCTGAGCCTTAAGCTCTTCATATTCTTTTCTGGTAACATATCCGTCCGTCGCCGTCTCCTGGGCGCGCGCCGGCGGAGATGCGATTGTTAGGAGAGCTGCTTGAATGATCGCTGGCAAATAATAACGACGGATTTTCACTTTGGCCTCACCTCCTGGCTAGCGATCGAAGGTAGTTGATCACATTCCAGCGGTCGGTTGGCGAAAGCCGAGTGCCATAACTCGGCATGGGCTTTTTACCGACGGTGATTTTCCAGAAGAGTGCTCCATCGGTTTCTTCTCGCACCGCGGGATCGGAAAGTTTTGCCGGGTGAATTCCCAGATCAGTCGCATCGGGGCCATCGCCGTTTCCTGCCTTTCCATGACAGGCCACGCACCGTTTCAAATAGATTTTTTGCCCGGCGGCGATTGACGATTCATTGCTGGCAACAGGATTTTTCTTTGGTGCCTCTGTTACAGGAGCAACCCACTGTGTCTTGGATTGTTCTTCGCTCGGGTCGACCAGCGCGGAACTAAACAAGGCCGTGAGAGATACTACAATCTTTATCAGATGACGATCTAACTGAGGAGTCATAAAAACCCGATCCCGTTGCGTGGTTGATTTAGCATGGAGGACAAAAAAAGTGAGCTTGGTTGGTCGCCTCTAAAAAGGTGGAAGATCGTCCACTTCCGCAAGGGCAACGCCAACGGTGTTGTTCACGCCGCGCACAATCGCGGTATAGTTTCCGGGTGGCAGCGTAACAACGATGGCAGACTCGCTTGCCTGAGTAGGAGCATGCCCGCTGTTTTGGATCGCGGCGACCTGGTTGCTGGTGATGATCCCGCCGATTATCGTGGTCTGCCAATTATTGTTAGAGGCAATTAAAGCCCCGGTGCCATCATGTAATTCCAATGTCGGATCAGCTAGTGCGTTGGGAATTCCAAATGGCGTCAACTCGGGACCAATGGCACGCACAATCACCGTGTTTGATTGGGTTCCTTGAACAATGAACCCGCCAATCATCAGATTAGCGCCCGTTTGAACAAAATCGCGAGTGCTAATGTTGCCTAGTATTGAAGTAGTGCCGAGGCTGAGATCGTACACTTCCACAAGAGCAACTCCAACGGTGTTGTTCACGCCACGCACGATCGCGGTATAGTTTCCCGATGGCAGCGTAGCGATGATCGCAGACTCGCTTGCCTGAGTAGGAGCATGCCCACTATTCTGGATCGCGCTGACTTGGTCGCTGGCGATGATTCCCCCGATTATCGTTGTCTGCCAGTTATTGTTAGAAGCAATCAACGCCCCTGCGCCATCATGCAGTTCCAATGTCGGATCAGCTAATGCATTGGGAACTCCAAATGCTGTCAGCTCGGGACCAATTGCACGCATAATGACCGTCTTCGTTCCGCTCCCTTGAACAATGAATCCGCCAATCATTACGTCGTTACCTGTTTGAACCAATCCGCGAGTACTGATATTGCCTAGCCGCGATGTCGGGGTGGGAGTTGGCGTGGGTGTCGGCGTCGAATTCGAGACAATAACCGTGCCTACCATACCACAGCATGCCCCATGCGGATTGCAGTAATACGAGAACGACCCAGCGCTGTTGAAAGTATGCATGAAAGTAGCTCCCTGGCTGAGAATTCCAGAGTCCCACAACCCGTTAGGCATTCCCGGCGAACCCGAGGTACTGCTATGTCCGGTCGAACTCCACGTCCAGAGTACCGAATCGCCGGTGTGAATCGTGACGGAAGAAGGTTTGAAAAAGAATCCACCATCGCCAACCGTCACTGTGACCGTGGCAGCCCTTGCGATCGTCGCGTGGAAAACCAGGAATGGGGTGATGATCGCCACCAACACCGCGATGCGTAGTGAAGAGGTTTTCATTGCACCAATAACCACAGCGTGTGATCGCAGACAGTTCGGTGCAATTCGGGGAAAGTAACAATCCCGTTACTTTTGTCACGAATCACGAGGAGATTTCTCTGCGTTCTTTAGGTCAGCGGCGTTCGTGAAATCTCAAGGCCTTCGTGCGCAAGAAAGTCGCCGCTGTCCTACACACGCAACTCGCGTAAATTATTCTTGACATTCATTAGCCGATTTCAAAAAGATCGCGGCCAATCCGAATCGGCCAAGCCGTTACGGCGCAGGATTTGCAGCGGGTCACTCGCTAAAATGACTTTCCGTCTTCGGTCTTGAACAAACTAGAAAGATATAACCATGTTTCATCATCAATTGTTTAGAGTGCTGGCGTTCCTATTCTGCTTAATTGGATGTGCCTTGTGCGTGCTGGGCATGATTGCGCAGCAGCCTCCCGGGGATGCAGTGCGTTACCCTATCTCCGGAAGCGGCGGCGGAGGCGCTTACGGCCCCTCGATTCTGCACTCCTTTTCCGATCTTCCCTCCCCATCCGCTGAAGACAAAGCGATGGCCGCACAGCGCGCGCTTTTGATAGAGTCCTTGGCCGAAAAACAGGCCGGGGTTCTTTCCCGCGCCAATCAGGCTGTAATCCCGCCCTGGTCGCGTCAGGTGCAGAGTAACGATTCGGAGTTCATCGAAAGCGGCGATAGCGCAACCCCCAGCAATGCGGCCGCGCCCACGGTAAGCAACGGCTTTAGCGAGACGACGACGTTAGATGTCGCCGGCACCACCAACGGCTCGGCCATCTTGGTGTACAACGGGGCGAGCGTTCTGGCAGTCCACAGCATGACCGGAACGTTGCTCAAGCAGACGCCGGATTCCGCATTCTGGTGTTCGGGAACCAATCCTTTGCAGGTCTGTGGCACAGGAGGATTCGCAGCAGACCCCCGCGTTAAGTACGACACGCGCTCCAAGCACTGGATCGTTACCGCGCTATGGTTGCTTGGCAGCAACAGCGTGGCCCAGGACGTATTGGCGGTCTCGCAGACCAGCGACCCTACCCAAGGGTGGAATCTCTATCAGTTCCCGGCGTGCGGCGCATTTGACAACTGGGACGGTAGCGACCAGCCGCATACCGGGTTCAACGACAAATGGATCGTTGTGACCTCCGCATGCAGCAGCTCATCGAGCGGAGTCAATGGCGCCGGCCTTGCCGTCTTCGACAAGAGCAATCTCTACGCGGGCGGCGCTCTGACGCTCAACCAGAATTGGTTCGAGTTCGTCGATCCGTTCAGCGGCGGCCCGTATAGCGGAATAGGAGGCGGCGACGGCACGCGGGATCATCCGGTAACTACCTACAATTCTAACGGTCGGGAATATCTCGTGACTTCAACGAACAACACTCCTTCCAACACCGGGAATGCCGGGGTGATTTATTCTTACATGGCAGGGCCTAGCGACGCCCCGACCTTCCATCCGGCTGCGCTGACCGTCAACACAAGCTTTTCAGCCATTGGCATGTTAGGCGTAGCCGTAGATGCGCCGGGCTGCACAAACTGCATAGCGGCGCTCTCGAACAGCTGGATTCACTCCGCTGGGCTATGGAACTGGAAAGACGGGTTTCCGCGTGTCGTCTCCACGATGGTGATGGGCCAGCCCGGGTTATCTGGGGCGACACAGGTCATCAACGTGGTGATGAAAATCGCGAACGGCACCTCCACCGCGCTGCGGATTTCCAAGAATGCCGCTGGTTCCGGGCCGCTGGCATCGGAGATCGGCGTGCCGCTGGGAGGCACTAGCACAATAAATGAAGCGCTGATCGCCTACGATTACAGCGATTCCGCCTTCTATCCCGGCATCAAAATGGCAATCTGGAATGTCGACAATAATTCGATTATCAGTAGATCGGTGTTGAAGGCGGGGATTCTGACGCCCAACAACGGCGACCAGAACCGATGGACGGATTTCATGGATGCGCTCAGCCCCATTCCCGGGAAGGGGAGTTTTGTGGTTGGCGGCACCGTGGCTCGTCCCACCCCCAACGACGATCAGCAGCGCGCAACGTTTTGGGGCACCGTCACGCCGTAAATCGACTGAATTAACACGGTGGCTGACGTAGAATAACTTGCAGGCCAAAGGTTGTCGTTTGGCGTGAGTGCCGCCCGGGCCGAAAACGGGGGGCATATCCTCAGTCCCCCGACTGTCGCGCCGAGACAGAGGGATTGCTTATTCTTCGCTAGCAACATTCTCGCGGAGGCAACGATACGATTCGTCTCGACAGATGATCGTGGGTTTGTCGTAACCGGATATCATCAAAACAGGACCTGAATCGGGCCGGCGTGTATTCTCCTGGTGACCGCTGGTTTTAGAGATTCAGGATTCTGCAATCACCAGGACTAACCATCGGAAAAAGAAAGATGCTCCCGAGTGCAAAAGATCCGATGGCGGTGTCGAAGCCACCAGTAGAATTACTAGAGAGCGCCGCAAAACCATCGGCGGTGTTACCATTTCTGTTGTTGCCAAGCGCATCCGAACCGCTAGCCGTGTTTGCGTTGCCGGTTGAGTTTTGGTTGAGCGCGTCGACGCCGATGGCCGTGTTGCTGCTCCCACCTGTGTTTACGGCGAGCGCCATGAAACCGGCGGCCGTGTTGTGGTTGCCGGTGATGTTGCTATAGAGCGTTTGCTGACCAGTGGCCGTATTGCTGACGCCGCGAGTATTACTAAAGAGCGCAAGATTACCGCTCGCCGTATTGAGGTCGCCCGTTGTATTGCTAAAAAGCGCATCAAAACCAATTGCCGTGTTGTCACTACCGCTTGTGAGGGAGGCGAGCGCCATCGCCCTCGGCGGTATTGCCGTTGGGGTTGCCTCCGTCCGGGGGTGGGTCGACTGCTCGGGTGGATTGCGGGATGGCAAACGACGTCAAAACGATCGCAATGATCGCGATAGTCGGGCCGAGCCATAAGCTCGCCGGAGTTTCATTTCGTGCAGGTAATGCATTCATAGGGAGTTGTTTTCTTTCTCCCAGTGTTTGTCGTTTCCCGTAACACCGCGGCAGAACAAGGCGAGATGCTTCCGGGAGCTACAACACCGGGCCTACTTCTGTTTGATCCAGTGATTTTTAGCAAACTGCGTGAATTTGTCGAGACGAAATGTCGGTTGCGGCAATGTCGCTTCTAACTCCAGAAACGCGCTTAGCAATTCAGAATCATGAGGATGCCGATGGCCGGACTCGAACCGGCACGGGCCTGTTACGGCCCAACGGATTTTAAGTCCGTTGCGTCTGCCATTTCGCCACATCGGCGCGTGAGCGAGATCTTACTCGTACCCCCGCACGGACCAAGCGGTTTTCGAGTTACGATCCGACCGACACCGAACCGGCGCGTAAATTTTTTAGCGGGCGATTTACCGATGACCGGTGGGCGGTAATAAGATGATTGAGGAATTCTGGGAAGGGAAACATGCGGGGCAGGCACAGTTCTCAGGTGCGGGGCGGGAAGGTTAGACAGGATTTAACAAGACTAACAGAATTGGATTCGCTGAAGAACTTGATGGCTTTAAGCCATCAAGTTTTAAGGCGTCGAGATGTGGCGGCGGGATTCTCGATCCAAGCGGGACTGGCGCTTGTGGTCTCGATGACTGATGAGGGCGAGCGGCCGCGCGCGAAATAAAAGTGCAGAGTGACTACCGCCAACAAGATCACCATTGTCCGGATTTTAATGATTCCGGTGTTTGTGACGCTAGCAATCTATTATGGTCAAAGTATCCAGCGCGGGACGCCGCTGGAATGGCAACGCTTCGCCGCCATCATCGTTTTCCTACTCGCCGCCGCGAGCGACGGTCTCGACGGATATGTTGCGCGTCGCTACAAACAACGCAGCGCACTCGGTGCCATCCTGGACCCGATCGCGGACAAAGGTTTGCTCCTGAGCGGGATCATTACTCTGAGCATCAGCAACTGGAGCCAGAGCGACCCCGATTACGGAAAGTTTCCGGTCTGGTTTCCGGTTCTCGTCATTACACGCGACGCGGTCATTTTGGTGGGCGCGGCCATTTTGCATTATTTCATCGGCAACAAAATCAAGGTGAAACCAAGTTGGACCGGCAAGGTGGCGACGGTTTGTCAGATGTGCGCGATCGCGTGGGTGATGTTGCAGCTTCGATTTCTCCCGCTGTGGTTTGTCGTGATTGTTGCCGGAACTTTCACCACCGTTTCCGGTGTCATTTATGTGATCGAAGGCATCCGGCAGTTGCAGGCGGAAGGGCACGCGCATGCGAGCCGCTGACGCGGCGAATGGTGAGAGGTGATTCGCGAGAAGTGAGAGGTTGTGATTCGTGATCTGTAAACGGTGATCAGTGCTCAGACTGGGGCAAGATGCCCGTTTGCCGCACAGGTCCGAGCCGGACTGGCGTTTAAGACGCCTGTGCTACGTTCGTTGTGATGGACATCGCGATCGTGGGACGGCCAAACGTTGGAAAATCGGCGTTGTTTAATCGCATTGCCGGGCGCCGGATTGCGATCGTCCATGGGCAGCCCGGGATTACGCGGGATCGGATCTTGGCCAAATGCGAAATTCACGGCCAGCCCTTCCGACTTTGGGACACGGGCGGAATCGTAGGCGCTGGTGAAACCCAATTGACGGCCGATGTCCAAGCGGAAGCCGCTCGCGCGATGGAAGAGAGTGATCTCATTCTTTTTGTCGTTGACGGACAGGACGGATTGAACCCGATGGATCGGGAATTGGCACGCATGATTCGGAAATTGCGCAAGCCTGTCCTACTTCTCGTTAATAAAATTGATGATCCGAAGCATGAGGCACGTGCGGACGAGTTTTCCGCGCTCGGGCTTGAGAATGTGCTGCCGATTAGTGCGGCCCATGGGCGGGGGATGCCGGAACTTTTGCAGCAGATTGATAGATTCCGGCCTGCTTCTGAAGGAACCGAACACCGAACACCAAACACCGAACGCCGAATACCGAATGGCCAAAGGTCTCGCGAGGAAGGCGTCGAACATCCGATCGCTCTTGCGATCATCGGGCGGCCGAATGCGGGAAAGTCATCGCTGATTAATGCATTGCTGCGGGATCAGCGGACGATCGTAAGTAAAATCCCAGGCACGACGCGGGACGCGATCGATATTGAGTACGAACGCGACGGGAAACGATATTTGTTCATCGATACGGGGGGAATTCGACAGCGCAGCAAGCATTCCAGTTCGGTCGAGGTTTTTTCGGTGATGCGGGCGGAGAAGACGATCGCCCGCGCCGATCTTTGCGTGCTGGTGGTTGATGCCGCGGAAGGGATAAAGGCGCAGGATCGTCGGATTGCGGCGCTAATTCAGAAGGCACGCAAAGCATGTCTAATCGCCCTGAACAAATGGGATTTGGTTCGCGGGCATGGTAAGCAGCGAGAAATCATGGAAAATGCGATCGCGAATGCACACTCGGAACTATTCTTCATTGATTACGCCCCGGTGTTGGTGACGAGCGCGCTGACCGGCCAGCATGCAGATCGAATTTTCAAGATGATCGAACGTGTTCGGCGGGCGGCAGGGAGGCACATTGGGACCGGCAAATTGAATCGCGCCCTACGGGCGGCCTTCGCCTCGAATCCGCCGCCAATGGTGAAAGGAAAGCGGCTGAAATTGTTTTATGCGGCTCAATCGGGCGGAGACGAATCGCGCTCAGTTGCGCCGCCGGAGTTCGTGCTCTTCGTCAATTCCCCTCGCCTGCTGACGCAGCCGTTCGCACGATTTTTGGAAGGGAAGATTCGGGAGATTGAGCCATATCCAGGCTTACCGGTGTTGCTTAAGGCTCGGGCACGCAGTGAAAGTTAATTAACCCACAGAACACACGAATCACGCGAAAGTAGGACAGGATTTACAGGACTATTCAGGATTACAAAAATCCCATTACGTTGAGACTCGTCTCTCTTCCTATTTCGTGTCAATTCGTGTGATTTGTGGGCAGATAAAAAGAGTGGGTGGTCCGGCAATGCCAGATTGTTTCGGTAGTCGAAAATTAGAAACAGCCGCTCCTTGAGGAACTTGATCGAACGTCCGGGGTGAGTTTTCTGTCATACAAAGCTCATGAAATCAGCTCAGGAAATTTCACAACAGGTGCAGGAACTCGGTCAATGGATCGCGCCTCTGCGCGAGCAAGTGGCGCATGTCGTCGTCGGGCAAAAGTATCTGGTCGATCGGTTGTTGCTGGGGTTGCTCGCGAACGGCCATGTTCTGCTGGAAGGCGTTCCCGGTCTGGCCAAAACCCTCACTGTCAAGACCATGGCATCGGCCATTCAAACCGGATTCCAGCGGCTGCAATTCACGCCCGATCTATTGCCGGCGGATTTAATCGGGACGCTCATCTATAATCCGCGCGACGGCGAGTTTACGACCAAGTTCGGCCCTATCTTTTCGAACCTGATCCTGGCCGACGAAATTAATCGTGCGCCGGCGAAAGTACAGAGCGCGTTACTGGAAGCGATGCAGGAACGGCAGGTCACGATCGGCGAGAAAACCTATCCCTTGTCCGATCCGTTTCTTGTTCTGGCAACGCAGAACCCCCTCGAACAGGAAGGGACTTATCAGCTGCCGGAAGCGCAGTTAGATCGGTTTATGTTCAAATTAAACGTTGGATACCCGCAGAAAACAGAGGAGCGGCGCATTCTGGACTTGATGGCAACATCTGCGCCGGACCTGAGCGTTTCATCGGTGGTCGATCCGAAGCAGATCATCGCTGCGCGCGAAGTGGTGAATAGCATTTACATCGACGATCGAGTGAAGGATTACATCGTCGATATTGTTTGGGCGACGCGCGAGCCGGCGAAGTACAATTTGAAACTTGAGGGTTTGGTTCGGTACGGCGCTTCGCCGCGCGCAACTATTTACCTCGCCCTAGGCGCACGCGCACACGCGTTCCTGAATGGCCGCGGTTACGTCACGCCACAGGACATCAAGACCATTGGCCCAGATGTGTTGCGACATCGCATTATCGTTAGCTACGAAGCGGAAGCGGAATCGATCAGGAGCGAGACGATTATCGAGAGGATCTTCGCGGGGTTGCCGGTGCCGTGACGAGTGACTAATGAATAGTGGCATGGCGCATCGTTACCCTGAAGGTCCTTCGGACCCGGAGGAAATCCTCAAAAAAATCCGCGGTTTGGAAATCAAAACCCGCGCGCTGGTGGAGACGGCGTTCGCTGGTGATTATCACAGCGTATTCAAAGGGCGTGGGATGAATTTTGAAGATGTGCGGGAATATCAGCCGGGAGATGAGATCCGGGCGATTGATTGGAACGTGACCGCGCGGCTAGGCAGTCCGTTTGTGAAAAAGTTCACGGAAGAACGCGAACTCACGGTGATGCTGATCGTAGATGTGAGTGCGTCGGGGAATTTTGGCAGCACTTCACAATCCAAGCGCGAACTCGCGGCAGAAGTCGCCTGCCTTCTCGCTTTCAGCGCGATTCGCAACAATGACAAAGTAGGTCTCTTGCTTTTCAGCGATCGGCTCGAGTTTTTCATTGCGCCGAAGAAAGGGCGCTCTCACACGTTGCGAATCATTCGTGAAATTTTGTTCTTCGATCCGATGGGACGCGGGACGGACGCGGCGGCCGCCCTTGATCACCTGAACAAGATAATTACCCGTCGCGCGGTCGTATTTCTGATCTCGGATTTTCAAGCGCCGGATTTCTCGCGTGAGCTCGCGGTTACGGCGCGGCGGCACGACCTAATTGCAATCCGGATTCAAGACGAACGCGAAAGCATTCTTCCGCCAATCGGACTCATTACGCTGGAGGACGCGGAGACGGGCGATCAAATTGAAATCAATGCCGCCGATAGCAGGGTGCGAGCACAGTTTGCACAACTGGCCCAATCACACCTGGCGGAAACGATGCGGGTGTTGCGGCAGAACAGAATCGACCGGATCGATCTCCGCACGGGGGACGATTATCTGCCGGCGTTGCGCTCGTTTTTCAAACAACGGGAGCGTCGTTTGATGGTGCGGTAAGATGTCCGTGAACGCCCGTAAACTGTTGAGAAACAGGATTAATTTGCGCGCGACAGCATGGAACAGAAGGCTGTGCCCGGTGCGCCCAGCCCCGAAAGCTTTCGGGGCTGATCGATCTCAGAGGATTGCAAGTCCATGTTCCGAAGCGCGCGGTGCGTACTGCTGATATGACATTACTCCTAGCCGAAAGCACTAACGACATCGTGCCGCCAGTGAACTATTCGCTGGTGCCACCATGGATGATTTTCGTCGCCAGCCTGCTGGTGCTAACGATTCTTGGGCTGACGGTTTGGTATGGGCGGAAGCTGTTCCACAAGGAAAAGCCGATACCGACTCCGCGGGAGCGTACGCTAGTAGCTTTGGTTGAAATCGAAAAAGAAGTCGAACGAATAAATCCCTACCAATTCAGCATTCGTGTTTCAGACATTCTGCGGCGCTACGTCATGGAACAGTTCGATTTGCCGATGACGCGCCAGACGTCGGTCGAATTTTTGAATGCCATTGGCTCGGCCGCGAATTTTAGCGACGACGAAAAGACGCTACTGGCCGATTTTTTGAATCGCTGCGACCTGATCAAGTTCGCTCGTTACGAGGCAACATCGGCAGACAGCCGTCTTTTACTGGATGAAGCACGTCAATTTGTGAAAGGAGGAGCCCTTGTCACCGCATGACTGGCTCGCCGGGCAGATACTGACGTTTGCGCGGCCGTGGCTGCTGCTGTTGCTGCTGTTGATTCCGTTGCTGGCGTGGTTACGGGGGAAATTCGGCTCGCGGGCGGCTATTGTCTTCTCGGCAACGGCGCCATTTCGGATGATTGGGAAAAGCGCGGCTAGCCGAGCTGGACAAATTTTGCGTGCACTAATCTGGCTGGCCCTGGCGGCATTCATTGTTGCTATCGCGCGACCACAGCTCGGAAAGTCGCTTACGCAGGTCGAAGCCAGCGGCATCGACATCATGCTGGTGCTCGATGTTTCAATTTCGATGCTGGCAAAGGATTTCACCATCGGCGGAGAAGAGGCAACGCGCCTGGATGCCGTTCGCGAAGTAACACGAAAGTTTATTGAGGCGCGCCCGAACGATCGAATCGGCATGATCGCGTTCGGCACACGTCCATATATCGTTAGCCCGATGACGCTCGATCACGAATGGCTGCTGCAAAATCTCGACCGGGTTCGGATTGGCCTGGTGGAAGGAAACACAGCAATCGGCTCGGCCATGGCCTCTGCTGGTAATCGGCTAAATGACAAACAATCGAAGAGTCGCGTCGTGGTTCTTCTGACCGATGGCGATAACAACGCCGGGAAAATTCCGCCTAACACCGCCGCAGAAGCATTGAAAGCGCTGCACATTCATTTTTATGCCATTGGCATTGGCACCAACGGGGTCGCGCCGTTTCCGGTGATGGATGAACAAACCGGCGGGGTAGTCACCGACCGACGGGGCAACGTTTATTATCAGAGGATGCCAGTCTCTTTTAATGAAAAGGGATTGCGCGAGGTCGCGAGCATCGCGGACGGAAAATTCTACCGCGCGACCGACACGCAATCGCTGGAAGACATCTATCGAGACATAGACAAGCTGGAAAGAACAACGATTAGCGCCCGGAAATACCAGCAGTATCGAGATCTGTTTCCGGCGTGCATTGCGGCTGGTTGCGGATTGCTGATCGGACGGCTCCTGCTGGGGCAAACAATTTGGAAGCGATTGCCATGAGGAGGATATGGTGGCGCAACTTTCCAAGTTGCGATCTTTGCAAACGGCAAGTTAGAAACTTGCCCCACGTATGAATTTCGGGGCACCGCAATGGTTCTGGGCTTTGGCGGTGTTGCCGCTCCTAATCGGGCTCTACATCCGGGCAGAACGACGTAGCGCATTGCAGTTGCGCGAGTTTGTTTCGCCGCGATTGCTCTCACAACTTGCTGGTAATGTCGATCGCATGCGACGTGCGATCCGTTTCGGGTTCATTTTGCTTTCGCTGGCGCTGGCGATTACGGCATTGGCGAAACCGCGCTGGGGTTACACCTACGAGGACGTAAAACGTCGCGGCCTCGATTTGCTTTTCGCGATCGATACCTCGCGCAGCATGCTGTCGAACGACGTCGCGCCCAATCGGCTGCAGCGCGTAAAATTGGCGGCGCAGGATTTGATCACAGAATTGCAGGGCGATCGCGCCGGTTTGATCGCATTCGCGGGGCGGGCGTTCCTGCAAGCGCCGTTGACGATTGATTACGATGCTGCGGTCGAATCGATCAACGATCTCGACACCAAGACGATTCCGGAAGGGGGCACCAACATTAGCGAAGCGATCGCGCTGGCAATACAAACGTTTGGCAAAAGCGCGATGGGCAACCGCGCCCTCATTATTTTCACCGACGGCGAAGAGCTGAGCGGTGATGCGGTCAAGGAAGCAAAAAAGGCGGAGGAAGCGGGCGTAAAGATTTTCACAATTGGCGTCGGCACGATGCAAGGTTCATTGATTCCTCTCGAACAAGAGCGCGGCTTCGTAAAAGATGCGAAAGGTGAGGTCCACAAATCCAAGCTCGACGAGAATCGGCTGCGCGAGATCGCGCAAGCGACTGGGGGGATGTACCTGCATTTGGAGAGCGGTCCGCAAACGATGCGGCAGTTGTATGAGGAGGGGCTTTCGAAGTTAAAGGCGGCGGAGATCGATGCGCGGCTTTCGAGCCGGCCGATCGAGCGCTACGAATGGCCGCTGGGCGGGGCGATCGCGGTATTAATCGCCTCTTTGTTCCTTAATGATCGTAAAAAGGCACTATCTCAGGCTATCAGGCGCGCACCGGTTAAGCGGGAAGCATTGGTAACGGTCGCCATTTTGCTCGCGGCCGCGACCCAGGCTTACGCGGTTTCCGGGATCGACCTATATAATAAGGGGAAATACGAGGAAGCCCTGGCCCAGTTCCAGAAGGATCTGGAGCATAATATTAACCCGGGGGATGTCCCCAAGATGCACTTCGACGCCGGAGCGGCTGCGTACAAGCTACGGGAATATGACAAGGCGCTGGAGGCGTTCAGTCAGTCGCTGGTCGACCGTTCCCCCACCCTGCAGGAAAAGAGCCGCTACAACCTGGGGAGAACGTTGGAAGAACGTGCGGATATGCGGCACACGAATGAAGAGGCGTTGAAGGATTTGCAGAATGCGGCGCAACATTACGAGGAAGCGTTGAAGCTGGACCCGAACGATAAAGCCGCGGCGGAACGACTCGAGATTGTTAGGAAAAAGATTGAGCAGCTGAAGAAGCATCCGAAACAGCCGCCGCCACAGCAACAAAAGAATCAGCCGAACAAAAAGGACCAAAAGAAAGACCAAGACCAGCAGGAGAAGGAGCAGCAGCAACAACAACAAAAAGAACAACAGCAGCAACAGCAATCACAAAACGATCAGCAGCGAAACCAAGATCGGCAGCAACAACAGAACCAACAATCACAAAGCAATCAGCAGCAAAAACGGGATCAGCAACAGGCGAAGAATAACCAGCAACAACGGAATCAAGAAAATCAGCCGGAGGAGCAGCAGAAAGATCAGCAGCAGAGTTCTGATAAGCGGGATAAA
>QHPN01000269.1 GCA_003219115.1 Verrucomicrobiota bacterium
GATTAGCAAGTCGCGATGCCATGGAAAAAGCACTTGGCAGGAACACGCAGGCACGCCAATTTTGGTGAGCCCTAGCGCGGGTGTAGCTTAATGGTAAAGCTGTAGCCTTCCAAGCTACTGACGAGGGTTCGATTCCCTTCACCCGCTCGCCCGGGCAATCCGGCGAATACATTTCTTTGCCACCGATGTCTAGTCGCAAATCCAACCGCCCATTCGGCACGAATTGCGCTCTCAAGCTTTAGACGGGGAAAAAGGTTGATTTGTACAGAATGCGTTTCTACGCTGCCGCGACCAGTTTGTTTCAATCGCGATCCCCGAAGACGCGTTCCATTACAAATATCGTGACAATTACCGATTATTCCCGGCTTGCCCTTATCCTCGCTGCCCTAGCTATGACCGGACAATTGGAAGCACAAGTTGAGTTGCCCGCGCCTGAGTCGGCGACTGAGGACCAAACGGAAACGACGCCTTCCCCTGAATTCACTCCCGAAGCACCTGTTCAAATTCGTCCGGACGAGGGGAGCCCAGTAGCTGGCACCGAAGTCAACGCCCCGCAATTCGACATTGGTCGGCATTTTCATCTTTCAGGTTCGCTCAACGGTGGCTACGACGATAACGTAAATCTGACTCCAACCGGGTCACCGTCCTGGTATGCAAATCCTACTGCCAACTTCAGATACCTGTTCGGCAGTGCACGGCTTGCCATGGACCTCTTAGCGGGCGGCGGAATCAACTATTATTTTGATCATCCGGGTGGCCGGGATTATGACCCTCTCGTATACCTGGACCTTTCAGCGGCGTATAAAGTCACATTGCGCTTGACGGTCAACTTTTCGACGTCCTCAGCCTACGAAGCCCAGCCGGAGTTTGGTACCTCGCTAAGCTCAACTCGCCGGCTGGGAAATTACTTTCGTTCGGAGAATCGACTTTCCGCTCATTACAAATTGTCACCCCGGTTGTCGAGCGTCACCGCCTATGACCTTAGTGTGCTCGAGTATCAAAGCTCGGCGGGACACGATCGCCTGGAACAGGCATTTTCGGAGCAACTGCGATATCTTTGGACGCCAACTACAACCGTTTCCGGGGAGTACCGGTTCAGTCTCAATGAATCTCAAAGCGCTCAGGGGGGATCGAACACTCAATCCCTAATCGCAGGGCTGGAGCAATCCTTTAGTCCACGTTTCAAAGCCGGTTTGCGCGGTGGCGTACAACTTCGGTCATCGGGAAATGGCGGAGACCGGACTTCGCCTTATGTGGAGACATCACTTCGGTATGAACTGGGGTCCCAAGGAGGAACGGCACATCGGGAATCGGCCGCGAGCACGTATATCATTTGGACAAATCGTTACTCAATTGAAGAGTCCGATCTGCATAACGCTGCTAGCCGCGAGACTTTTCGAACCAATCTGAAACTGAATTATGCGATGACTGCGCGGATCTCCGCCAGCCTCGCGCTCATCTACTTTCACGGCGACAATGCAGCTAGCAATCAGATATCGAGCAGATCTCTTGGAGGATCATCGAACGAAAGCACCTTTGATATCACACCTTCTGTTCGCTACGCCATCACGCAACATTGCGCATTTAATGCCGGTTACCGTTACACCGACGTGAGCCGCGGGTCGGGTGCAGCCGCATTAGACCCGCTTCAATCTTTCGGTTCCTATACCCGCAACCGCTACTTTGCCGGAATAACCCTTTCCTTCTAGGGCAATCGGTAGATCAGAAGTCTGACCACTCAGCACTGCTCCGATGACAGTGCGGTGTCGCCAGGCATAGCCAAGGCCGGAGTAAAGGGTCAGCGCGACCGTCAACCACACCAAGGCGCCCCCGGCTTCATTCCAAGCCCGGTGCCACCATTCGCTGCTCGCGCTCTTGCCACTCCACTCCGCGATCGCCAGTAAGGTGAGGAAGAAAATCACGGTAATAATTTGCCAGGAAGTCTTGTGTTTACCCAAACGCTCCGCTGTTAAGACCTGCCCCTTTGCGCTCGCCATTAAGCGCAATCCCGTAATTAGAAAATCGCGACCGACCACTACCGTCGCAGCCCAGGCCGGAATTGCCCGCAACGGCACCAGCGAAATGAACGCAGCCGCGATCATGATCTTGTCGACCAGCGGATCCATTAACTTCCCAAAGTTTGTCACCGTTTGATAACGGCGTGCGATCTCGCCATCAAAAAAGTCTGTAATGCCGGCAACCAGAAAAGTAATCAACGCGGTCGTGTGGGCATAGCGCCAGGGCGAACTCAACGCCACCACAAACAGGACGGTTAACACAAGACGACTGAGCGTGAGACGATTCGCCCAATTCATACCAGCACGCCCTTTTCCCTAGCCTTGTCCGATCTAACCACGATCGACTTCCAAATCGGGACGCGTTTCTTCAACTCATCCACAATCCATCGGCTGGCGTCGAACGCTGCTCGGCGATGCGCCGCCGCCACCCTCAAGAACAATGAGGTTTCGCGCACGGCCACAAAACCAACCCGATGATGCAAACGAATGGCCAATAAACCGAACCGCTCCGCCGCTTCGTCCGCAATCTTTTGCAACTGATGTTCGGCCATTTGTTGATGCGCCTCGTACTCGATCCCATCAATATGCTCGCCGTTTTCCAGCGGACGGACGTCGCCGAAAAACTGAACGATCGCCCCTGCGCCGGACGTGCTGTCCGCTGCGGCTACATCGAGCGCGCCGCTTACCACCGCTACATCACAATCGTAATTTGCCATTCGTTGCCGATACCGGTTTAGTGAGTTGCTGAGATTTTAAGGCACCTCAAAACCAACTCTCAAAGTCATGACGATGCAATCGGATATTGGCCTTATCGGCCTCGCGGTCATGGGCGAAAATCTCGTCCTCAACATGGACTCGAAAGGATTCCATGTCGCCGTTTTCAACCGTACGACCGCCATCACTGAAAAATTTGTGGCAACCCGCGGTCAGGGAAAAAACATCACGCCAACTGGAACGGTCGAGCAACTTGTCCGTGCGCTGAAGCGTCCACGCAAAGTGATGATGATGATCAAAGCCGGGAATCCGGTCGATCAGGTGATCGCTGAAGTCGCACCCCTCCTGGAAAAAGGCGACGTCCTCATCGACGGCGGCAACTCACTTTTTACCGATACCCAACGGCGCTTTCACGATCTCGAAGAAAAGGGAATTCACTATGTCGGCTGTGGCGTTTCCGGTGGGGAAGAAGGCGCGCTGAAAGGCCCGTCGCTCATGCCCGGCGGTTCCCGCGAATCCTACGAATTGATCGCGCCAATTTTCCGCAAGATCGCGGCTCAGGTCGACGGCGAACCCTGCTGTCGCTACATGGGACCAGACGGCGCCGGTCATTACGTCAAGATGGTGCACAACGGGATCGAATACGGCGACATGCAGTTGATTTGCGAAGCGTATGCCATTCTGAAAAATGTCCTTGGGCTCGAGGCCGAAGATCTCGCCAAAATTTTCACGAAATGGAACCACGGTGCGCTGGAAAGTTATCTCATCGAAATCACTGCCGACATTTTTCGGAAAAAAGATCCCGATACCGGTAAACCGATGGTCGATGTCATTCTCGACAAAGCAGGACAAAAAGGGACTGGACTTTGGACGCTGCAATCGGCGCTGAACCAATCCGTCGTCATCTCAACCATCAACGCTGCCGTGGAAGCGCGCGTCATTTCCTCACGAAAAGACGAACGTGTAGCTTCGTCGAAAATCTTGCCACAACCGAAATTGCCAAAGTTCGAGGGCAATCGTGACGAACTTATCCAGGCGGTGCACGATGCACTTTACGCCTCGAAAATCATCTCCTACGCACAGGGCATGGAACTGCTCGGCGCCGCCAGTACCGCCTACAATTGGAACTTGAACTTCGGCGATATCGCTAGCATCTGGCGCGGCGGTTGCATCATTCGCGCGAAATTCCTCAACCGCATCGTCGAGGCTTACGCGCGCAACCCCAACCTGCACAATTTGCTGCTAGACGAATATTTCACCGATATCATCGCCAGGACGCAGCATAACTGGCGCGTTGCGGTTTCGACTGCTATCGAATATGGCGTGGCGGCGCCCGCTTTCAGCGCCTCTATTGCCTATTTCGATAGCTATCGTTCCGCGCGCTTGCCGGCAAATTTGTTGCAGGCGCAACGCGACTACTTCGGCGCACATACTTACGAGCGCGTCGATAAGCCGGGAATTTTTCACACCGATTGGATCGGCGACCAACCCGCTCAGGAAATCAGCGCGCCCAAACCAACCGCAAAACGCCATG
>QHPN01000130.1:0-9125 GCA_003219115.1 Verrucomicrobiota bacterium
AAAGATTTTTTCAGCGCCGCCAGGTCGCGGGCGAGCGTGGCCGGATTGCAGGAAACGTAGATCAATTGCGTCGGAGGATGTTCTATCAGGGTTTCGACAAGCACCTTGCTCAGCCCGGTCGCCGGCGGGTCGACAATCAAGAACCGGCGGCTTCCAAGCGGCCGGCCCAAATAGTCGGCGCGCTGAAGCGGCCCGTTCGCCGCGCTAAGCTCCGTTTCCACATCCGCAGCAACGTAGATTTCGTTTTCGTTCGCATCTTCCCGGGCAACGGCAATCGCGTGCTGGTCCCAATCGATCCCAATTACCGTTTCGAAACGTGCGCGTATTCGTTTCGCAAAAAATCCGGCGCCGCAGTAAGCATCGATCAGTGTGCCGCCTGCGATGGCAAGCAGTCGATCGACCAGATCGAGCATCGCGGCCGCAACTCCATCATTGGCTTGGGTGAAGACCCGTGGACCATCAATAACACGCAAGGTATAATGTCCATCACGCGGATTGCTGCCGCGCAGTTCAGCCAGTTTCGCATTAACTTCATCACACGCGATCGGGCAATCCTCGATCCCGAGCAGGTTGTTCGATTCACGGCGAAAAAATCCGATTACGCCATCGCGCACGTGAACGGTAATGCGATTGCGGTATCCATATTCGATCGGCGACGGAATAAATGGCCGCATCGGCGGCTCTTTTAATCGACCGATACGCCGGAGCGTTTCCTTCACCTGGCGCCATTTCAACGCCAGCTGATGTTCGTACTCGATGTGCTGGTAAACGCAGCCGCCACAACGGCCGAAGTACGGGCAGCGCGGCTCGACCCGATGAGGTGAAGCGGTAACGATGGTCTCCAGCTGCGCTTCGAGAAATTTCTTGTGTTCGCGCGTAATGCTGGCAGAAACGCTCTCGCCATCGATAACGTAAGGCACGAACACCGCCTTCCCATCGGTGCGCGCCACTCCTTTTCCGCCAAAGGCGACATCCTGTATCTGCAGTTCCAATCTTCTACCTCTTCCTCGTAACCTTCGCTCGTCTTCTTGCCGAGAGAAGACGCAGCGGAAGAGGAAGATTAGTAATCGCGAACGTAAGGATACTTCGTTTCGTTACCGAGCTCAGGCGGAAACTCCGAGTAGCCGGCATGAATCCACGGAATATCGCTCGGCAGTAACGGATAATAGCTTTGCCGATAGGCCGGCACCGGCCAGAGCAGGATTTCGAGCAGGCCTGCGATATGTCGCGTGGCCGATCGTCCAACCCCGCGCACCACGCCGTAACCGGCAGCGGCGGCATTGCCTTCGTTGGTGTTAACAGTACAAATCGTCACCGGGATTTCCGCCGGTGCGAGAAAGAAATTCGAGAGGCCGCGGCCGAGTTTGCGCGTCGGACCATAATCATTAGAAGGCGGGTCGTGAATATCTGCCAGGGCCGTAGCCGCGATAGCGAGCGCGGCAAAAAAAACGAGCGTTTTCATACCTAACCCTAAATTGTAAGCAGAAAGGAAGGAATTAAACAATCCTAATTTCGTGGGTCGTCTGCCGGTTGGTTCCGTGTCATGAAAATCGAGACGCAAATCGTGATCAACAGAATCGCCATGATGACGACAAGAGAGATGTAATTCGGGATCGGAAAGATCTTGGACAGAATCATCTTCACTCCCACAAAAACGAGAATGATCGAGAGGCCGATACGAAGATAGACGAACCGGTCCATCAGATTCGCCAGCAGGAAATAGAGAGACCGCAGGCCAAGGATCGCGCAGATGTTCGAGGTATAAACAATGAAGGTGTCCTGAGTGATGGCGAAAACGGCCGGGATCGAATCAACCGCGAAGACGAGATCCATCACGTCGATCACAAGCAATACCAGGGCGAGCGGCGTCAGCATGAGCCGGCCATCGATCCGCGCGGTGAAATGCGAGCCGCGAAAATCGCGCGTCACCGGCATTAATTTGCGGCAGATCCGCAGGAACCAACTGTCGCCAAAGTCCGTTTGCTGCCTGCTGAAAGCCATCCGGATGCCGGTGATGATCAGGAAAACCCCAAAGATATAGAGAACGAAATGAAAGGCGGAGACGAGTGACACGCCCAGCCAGATCATCAACCCGCGCATGATCAGCGCGCCGACGATGCCCCACACCAAAACGCGGTGCTGCGAGATCGGAGGGACTTTGAAGTAGGTGAAGATCAGAACGAAAACAAAGATGTTATCAACGCTGAGTGAGTACTCGATCAGATAACCGGTGAGAAAATCCAGGGCACGATCCGGTCCCAGCATTTTGGAGACAATCAAACTGAACCCGAACGAGAGAAGCACCCAAAGCAGGCTGCGTAACGCCGCCGCGCGCATCGAGAGCGCACGGTGACGCCGTTTAAAACTTGCCAGGTCGACGGCAATGGCAATGAAGACGCCAATGTGGAAGGCGATCCAGAACCAAATGCTTGTCGGCATCGTGTGAGACTTTCACGCACAATCGCACGGAGCAATCGCAAATTGCGCCTGCCGCCCATACCACCTATACGTCGTATGTGAACGATTGGCCCGATCATGGACGCTGAGCTGGAAAAGTTAGTCGAATCCGGAAAGCTGACGACGAAAGCAGCAGAGCAATTGGAGCAATTGCGCCCCGGCTCGTTTTGTCTGCACAAAAGCTGGGGATTCGGTCAGGTGGCGGAGTGGAACTTGTTGCTCAATCAAATTGTGATCGATTTCAAAACCAAGCCGAAACATCCGATGCAGCTGGCCTATGCCGCGGAAAATTTGATACCGATTCCGCCCAAACATTTCCGCGCCCGCAAAGTGAATGAACCAGAAGCGATTAAAGCGCTCCTAAAATCGGACCCGGCTGCGGTCGTTCGTAACATCCTGGAAGGGTTCGATGGCAAAGCCACGCTGGGGCAAATCAGCGAGATGCTGATCGGCGATTTGTTCACGGAAGCGGAATGGAAACGGTGGTGGACAACCGCAAAAAAAGCAATGAAGGCGAGTGGTTACTTTTCCGTCCCAGCCAAAAAATCGGAGCCGATCGCATTGCGGACCGAGCCGGTATCCCGCGCGGACGAACTCCTTGCGTTTTTCAATCAAACACGCCAACCGAAAGAGCAGGCGGCGGCACTCGATCAAATCATCAAGTTCCATCATGAATTCAAGGACCCGAAGACGCAGTTGCAGCCGATTATGCAAAAAATCGAGAACACGGCCGCGCAAAATCAAAAGCTGCATTCCCCGCTCACCTTCGAGCTGGTTCTGGCACGTGACGACCTCCTGGAACGGGTTCCAGGACTAACCACCACGCGACCCGATCTCACGGTGGAGCGTTTGATTTCGGAAGAGGAAGCGCGCCTGATTGAAATTCTACCCAAGCTCCCCTCGGCGAAAGAGCGTCGTGTTCTACAGGCTTTGCCCCGCTCCCTGGGCGATACCTGGCCGAGACGCGCCTGGCAGATGATGGGATCGAACAACTCGCGGCTGGTCACACAAATCCCAAAGATATTCGTCGAAAATGGCAGGGTCGACGAACTGCAAATCATGCTCGACCGCGCTGTCCGCGAACATTCGGCCAGCAGTGAACTGATGATCTGGCTTTGCCGCGAACGCGCCAATTGGCCGAAACTGGTTACTCCGGAAATTTTACCGGCAATCCTGTCCGCCATTGAACGCGATCAGCATAACGAAGCTTCGCGCTCTTCCCGCCTGCGCGATCTGCTGCTCGATGATCGCGATCTGATCAGCGATGTTTTTGCCGGCGCGGATGTCAGCGTTGCCCGCGACATCATGCGCCGCCTTCTCCTCACGCCCGTGTTCGACGGTTTAACCAAGCGCTCGCTGATGGCTCGCATGATCAAGTTGTATCCGGAACTGGAAAGTATGGCGACCGGAGCGCAGCCGGAGGAAAAAGCCGAATCGTTGGTTGTTTCCTGGAGTAGCCTGCACAAGCGCCAGGAAGAATATGAAGAGATCGTGAACAAAAAAATTCCAGAGAATTCGAGGGAGATTGGAGTGGCGCGTTCCTATGGGGATTTGCGCGAAAACTTCGAGTTTAAAGCTGCCAAACAAATGCAAGCCGTGCTGATGCGGCGAAAGTCCGAGCTCGAACATATGTTGCACCGCGCTCGCGGCACTGATTTTTCCAACGCCGACACGTCGCAGATCTCGATCGGCACTATCGTGACCTTGCGCGAGGTCGATTCAGGGCAAGAAGAAAGTTATACCGTCCTTGGTGCATGGGATGGCGATCCCGAACGTCACATTATTTCCTATCAGACCGCAATCGGGCAGTTGCTCCTCGGCAAAAAACCCGGCGACCGCGTCACGCTGAATACCGATCACGGCACCGCCACCTACGAAGTGATCGAGATCAGAGCTGCACCAATCGATGTTGCGCCCGCTCCGATCGAAGATCATGGCGTGGCGCTGGGCGCAGGATAATCAGGCGGCGGCGTTCCCGGCTGTGCCTCTCGTCGATTCAGCGCTCAGGAGTAGTAACCAGATCAAACCGAAGGTCATAATACTGACCGTGACCAGCGATGCGATCCATTTGCCCTTCAGATTTCGTTGAACTTTCCGGCCCGCCAGCATCGCGGCCAGGCAAATGAGTAGCGCTGCGACCGCAAAATAAATTCCGCTGTTGATCTTCTGGATATCAAGCCCCTTCATAAAAATGCGGGCTGCTACCGCGCTGCTTCATAATAGCGGGCCGGCATTTGGCGAGCCGAAAAAATCTATCGCGATTTACAGATCTTATACGTCCAACAGGGCGTATGTGAAAAGGCAACCGTGAGGGCCTTTTCCAAAGCAAAAAGCTCGCCGGGCATCCAGAAGACGCCCGGCGACTGAACTAACGAGATTTAGAACCGCGGGTTACGACTTGGGCGAAGCCGCTGGGCTTGCCTTTTCCTTCTTCGCGCCCTTTTCACCCTTGGCTGCCTTCGCTTCGATGGTCGTGGCCGTCATTGTGTAATGCACAGTTACCTTGTCTCCCACTTTCGGCTCGGTGTCGGCTTTGGTATTCGAATCCCGCGCGATCTCGAATCGTTCCTTTTTCGCCCCCTTCTCGAGCACGATTTTGCTGCTGTCTACTTCCGTGACCGGCCCGGTCACCTGGTAGTCGCTAACACCCGCCCCAAATGCGGCGCCACTCAAACCCACACTGACCACTGCAATCAAAGCAAATATTTTCAATTTCATAAGTGATCCATTAGACGGGCCGAGGAGAATCTATTCAAGGGTTTTCGGCAGATAAGATTTACACCTCCAATGCCATATAACTCCTTGGCGAGATTATGGTTATTACCAAAAAGTCCCAAACACGCACGCATGCCGACTACTGTCTGTTTCCGCCGTGAAGGCTGGAGCCGGACGCGCCAGGCATCCTGTCACGCGAGAAACATCGCGCCAGGACGCATTTACCTATTCCGAAATGAGGCGGCGGCAATTAAGCTTCCGCGCCCTCGCTCGTGCTTCCGATTTCGATCAGGTTCATCGCGACTTCACCGCCAACCTTTGCAGTCTGCAATGGTTGAAAGGGTAACACACGAGTCTCGCGTGTTGGCGATCGCGAACTTTTAGTGCAAAGATTGTTTCGGCAAGACGCGTCTACGACCCGAAAATCTGTCGAACGCCTTAATTCTCACCCGCTTTCGGCAACACTTCGATTGGAACCGAATAAATATTCCCAAGACCGTTCCAAATCGAGCGGGACTTTTGCTCGAATTCCGCCATCGTCCACGGCTTGTCGAGCTTTTCTGTTCCCATTCCACGTTCACTTGTGAAAATAAGCCGTTTTCCATCAGGGGTAACCGCGGGCTGTATTCACGCGCTACCGTATTGATCGCTGTCACCGGTAACGGCGCGCTCCAACCTCCATCTCGATTGTAACTTGACGTAGATATCGGAGCTGCCGACAGAATCAGGTCGATTGAAGGCACCGATAAGAAGAAACTTCTCGTCCGGCGAGACAAACGCTTCGATGTTAACAATTCCTTTGCCGTTAATGGCCGGCCCGAGATTTTTTGGCGTTGTATATTTCCCGTTAACAAATTCGGACACAAAGATATCGATCTCTGATTCGTCATCTGCAATCGTACCGCTAAAATAAAGATTCCCACTGCTCGCCATGGAAGCGAAATACTGGCTGTGGGCATTTACCACCGCCCCGAGATTTTTTGGTTCCGACCATTTGTTGCCTTCCCGCCCGTCCGGCTCGGGCCGCTGACAAATCCAAATCTCGTAATGATGCCGATCGACCCCATCCACTGGTCGATCTGAAACAAAAAGCAATTTTTTGCCATCAGGCGAAAGGACCGGATCAGAATCGCGATATTGACCTGATATCGACATCAGTTCTGGACTCTGCCATTTGTCGCCGACTAGGTGTGATTGCCACATCGTGTAAAGGTAATGCGCCGGCACCGAGCGATCGAAGTATATAGTCTTGCCATCGGGCGAAAGTGATCCGCCAAACTCATCCTGCGGGGTGGAGATGATGCCCTCACCAATAATTGCCGGTTCCTTCTCGCTCTGCGCCTTGCAATTTATAGGAGCAACAAGCGCGATTAACAGAATCAGCACTGACGCCGTCCACACCGCTCGCTTATCGAGGACTTCCTCTCTCCTCCTCGAACGAGGAGAGGATAAAGGCGAGGAGTTGATCTGTTTTGACATCATCGACTCAACTCCAATGCCGCGACGGGAATCCGATAGATATTCCCGACACCGTTCTCGATCCCGTTATGTCCTTCTTGCCAGCGTGCAGTGGTTAGTTGTTGTTTCACTGGCACCTGAAATGGACTTCGTTCGCTGCTGAAGTAGAACCAATTGCCAGAAATCGTGGGGTTTCCTTCGGCCGCAGCGGTATTAATCCCATGTTCGAGGTGTCGCGCCTGACGCCAACCGCCTTCTCGTTGCTCGCTAATGTAAAGGTCGGAGCGCTGATACAGGTTCCCACCGGAAGCTAGCGCGTCCTTTCGATAAGAAGCAAAGACAAGAAATTTTTGGTCAGGACTGATATAGGGATTGATCTCGGCATCGTCGCCATTGACTTCAGGCCCGAGCTTTTCCGCCTGTTCGTAGCGATCATCTGTCAAACGAGCACGATATATGTGCATATAACCGGGCTGACTATCGCGATCAGATGCGAAGTAGAGCGTCCCATCCGCTGCTACTGTCGGGTTAGCATCACTCTGCGGACTATTGATTGAAAGTTCCTTCGGCTCGCTCCACTTGCTCTCGGCCTTCTCCACAAACCATATATTCCAATCCCGCCCGTTGGGATTCGATTGCGTCGGCCGTTTTGATCCGAAATACAATCGCTTACCATCCGGTGAAAAACAGGATGGACCATCCACATACGTCCCGGAGAAGGGCGCAATTTCCGGGCGAGTCCAGGTGCCATCTTTCAAAACCGAAAAGCAGAGGATCCCAATCGGCGGCGCTGTTGTATACGCACTACGCCGGACGAAGTAGAATGACTTCCCATCCCCCGAAAACGATCCCCCCGATTCGTCCAGATCAGTCGAAATAATTCCTGGAGCAAAAACCTCAGGCTTCAGTTCAGGTTTATCTGCTGCGCTCGCGCTTGTGATAACTGCCAGCGCTAGAAATCGCAACGGAATCGACGCGATCATAACCGTTTATGCTACAGATGCCTCTGAGTTGGGGGTTGGACGTTCAGCGTTGGGCGTTTCTCCTTATTCTTTCGGCGGCTCCGGCATCGTCCGAAGCCCAACGCGAGCCAGATACTCATCAGCCTGGAGCAGATCCGTCCCCGCGCGCTCGATGATCTTCAGCAGATTATCCATCGACGAAACTTCTTCCAGCTGTTCGGTCAGGAACCATTGGAGAAAATTGATCGTGATGTGATCGTTCTCCTTCTTCGCGAGATCGACTAGCGCATTGATCTGCTTGGTGACGTGCATTTCCTGATCGAGCGAAAGTTTCACTGCGTCGCGCGCCGTCTTGAATTTCGACTTGGGCGCGTCAATCGCCGGAATCGCCACCCGTCCCCCGGCGTCGACCACATATTTGATAAACCGGAGGGCATGGCCCTTCTCTTCCTCGGCCTGCCGAAAAAAATGCTGCGAAAGCTGTGGCAGCGCCTCTGCGGCGAAATGTGCTGCAATGGCATAATACTGCAGCTCCGCGCTGAATTCGTATCCGATTTGTTCGTTGATAGCATCGATAACTTTTTGGCTGGTTAACATGAAAAGACCTTTCAGTTGTTTCTCTTTTGTTTAGCGCAGCATCGAGGCAGGCTCAAATTTCATTAGTGAAAAGAGTCCCTATGAATCTACCTTTCGCTTTATGGACTATGAAGGTTTAGCACCAAATGACGGGTGCCTTGGCGGCAGCATTACTCGCAGAGCATTCGTTAGCGCGGCTCTCGCAGGCGGAGCGTCGCTCTTGGCCGGCAGAGCGGGTAACCTTTTCGCCGCTGCATCGCCGGTAACGACGGCCGCGAGTGATAACTCCAAGTTCAGCATCGGTGGCGATTTGACGGTCAACCGACTTGGATTCGGTGCGATGCGTCTGACGGGAGAGGGGATTTGGGGTTGGCCGCCAGACCGCGAGAACGCGCGGAAAGTGTTGCAACGCGCAGTCGAACTTGGCGCAAACTTGATCGACACAGCGGATGCTTATGGACCCGAAACTGATGAATTGCTTATCGCAGAAGCGCTTTATCCTTACCCAAAAGGATTGGTCATCGCGACAAAGGGCGGAAACACTCGGCCCGGGCCTAACCAATGGGTTCCGGACGGACGGCCTGAATATCTGAAGCAGTGTGTCGATAAAAGTCTGAAGCGTCTGAGGCTTGAACGCATCGATCTTTATCAACTGCACCGCGTCGACCCAAAGGTGCCGATGGAAGCATCGCTTGGCGCGCTCAAGGAAATGCAGAGCGCCGGAAAGATTCGCTACATCGGCTTATCCGAAGTGTCGCCCGAGCAGGTTGAGCGCGCGCGCAAGATTGTGCCGATCGTGACCGTGCAGAACCGCTACAACATCACTGACCGACAATGGGACAACACCCTCGCATATTGCGAAAAAGAACAGATCGGCTTCATGCCATGGGCGCCGGTTGGTGGCACCAGAGGAATGACCAGCGCCGCTTTGGAAAAAATCTCGAAGGATCACGGCAT
>QHPN01000130.1:9341-13381 GCA_003219115.1 Verrucomicrobiota bacterium
GCGCCCGCACGGCGTAATACTGCTCACTAATAGCATCAATCACCTTTGCGCTCGTTAACACCAAGCGAATCGTAGCGCGGATATCTCTCGACCCTAGCACAGAAGCGACCCCTAAATTGGCTCACAATGACGAAGGAAAAAAAGCCAAGGCGTAAAAAATTCTTTTTGTTTGGCAATTCTATTCCGAGCTATCGCTCTGTCGGTTGACTTGGTCGCGGCTGAGACTCCGGCGCCCACCGCAACTTCCAAGGTCGATCCGATTGGCACCTGATCTCCAATGATCGATAACTGGGCGTAGCCTTCATTTTGCACTTCACCGCGGATCGCTTTCGGTTTAACATCCGAATCATTTTCAACCTCTGAGGAAAGACAGGAAATAATATGGCTATATCGAAGCGAGTCCTTGCCCTTGGCGGAGCAGCGCTCTTGCTCCTTTGTCTCATTCCATTTGCCGCGAAAGCGGTGCGCACAGACGTATCACGCGACTTCCCCGTTTATCACAACCAGGGTCTTCCGGACTTGACGATCGATCCGAAACGGTTCGTCTCGCAGATGGAAATCGTCGATCGATTCTTTGATTCGTCGAGCTGCGAACTAATCGAGGGATCGGTGGGCGGAACCGGTTATCGGCGTTTGCTTCGGTTTGATACTGTGATCATTAACGGCGGCGGTGGCGACCTGGTGGTCGGCAGCCCGACCGATCCCAATAATCCGTATCACTCGATCTTCGTCTTCTCGCCGTGTCACAATCATTATCACATCGCCGGCTTTTCTGATTACAAGCTACTAAAGCAAGACGGTTCGATTGCGGCGGTAGGACACAAGCAGGCGTTCTGCCTTGAGGACCTATTGAAGTATACGAACGATAACAAGAGCAACGGTTACACTTGCGCGTTCCAAGGAATTACCAGTGGCTGGGCCGATTGGTATTTCAAACAGCTTAGCGGCCAATGGATCGACATCACCGGTGTCCCTGAGGGCGATTACATTGTGCACAACGAGATCAACGCGGCGCACACGTTTGCGGAAGGCGCTAACCGTTATCCTGACGTGCTCGAGGTGACGATTCACGTGCCTGATCCGCGCAACAAGGTCACGATCGATAATTCGCCGGCAGCGACGGATTAGACCTAGCGCGAACTGCGTCTGGATCATACGTGCGCCAGGATCTGTAGCGCGCGCTGTCGCCAGCGCATAACCATCTACAATCGGCTGAAGACAGCGGACGTTACAGCTTCGAACCCAGGCGAGAGAACAATGTGTTTATTGATCCGGGGTTAGTCATTTCCGCCGCTTACACTGAATGATTTGAGCCGTTAATGGGATCTGGGCACGTGGGTCATTCACGAAATCGGATGGTGTAAAAGACGACCTGGCCTTGTCGGTCGGAGTGCGGCTGGATGTCAACGGCTTCGCCGCTGGTTTGAAGCTCATTCAAATAACTAACATCGTAACCGAACAAGCTGTACTCGGGTGAATGCGTCAAATAGATGTAGCCGGAGCGCTGCGGCAAGGCTGGCAACTGGCCATTGTAACGAGAGAAGGCCCAGAAAGGCTCCACCAGCTGCGGTCGATCGGCAAGGAAAGCGACCTGTTCGTTGAATCCCCAGTCGAGGCTGGCGATTACAAGATCCGAACGGTCTTTGTTTTCGCGGCAAAACGCATCGAGCGCGTTACTCCATCGGCCGCGGCCACCAGTGTCGGCAATCAATTTCTCGGTTTTAGCAATTGCGTAGACTTGGGTGGCAGCCATAAGAACGAGACTAACAATGGCCACAATCCGAACCGCGCGCCGCGCGAACCGCTTGCCTGTTGTGTTCCACAAGAGCGCAAATGCCGTTACGATGATCAGTTGCGGGACAGGAAAAGGCAGGATCGCATGATGAATTCGAACAGCGCCGGGCAGCAACAGCACGCCGGCGGTAGTGAGGATCAAACTCGTAAGCAGGAATCCCATCGCTCGGAGGCGATGTTTGTTCCGCACAAAGCCGGCGACGGCGACGACAGCAATCGCTAAAACAAGCCAAAGCGGAACATACACGGCGGCCGGCTGATCGTACATTTTGTTAAACAGTCCCCCCAAATTGATCAGTCGGTAAAAATACGATCCGTCGTAAAGCGCGAGCAATGTGTGAAGCTTTTCTTTGAGCTCACCGGCCAGGGAAGGAGTCTGTTCTGCTACCATCAGTACTTTGCCCATTCTTGGGAGCGTGATCACGATCGGCAGAAGAAAGGCGAAGCACGCGGCAGTCGTGACCCACCCTCGGCTGCGAACAACCTGCCACAGGTCTTGAGCATAGAAACAAAGCGCGGCAATTCCTGTCGCCGCAATGAATACTAACAGGTCAATTTTGTTGAATACTCCGAGCCCAAGAAACAATCCGGCCAGCAAGAGAGAAGCGACATTTCGATTCCGCCACCAAACCGAACCAAAGTAAAACGCGAGGCATCGACAAAAAAGAGCAGGAACGGCAGATCCCCAATCGAGCACACCTATAAAAAACCACGCCGGGTCGAGCGTAAGCAGTATTCCGCCGGCTATCGCTGGCCAAGTCCCCAGCCAACGCCTTATCCCGAGCATGAAGAACAGGACTGCAAGCATAGCCCAAAACACACTCGTTAGGCGTAATACGGCGAGATTCGCCCCGAAAACAGTGAACGCCGGAATTAACATCCAGCATTTTAAGGCGCCGAGGTATGGCTGAACAAAAACCGGAAGCCGTCGATTGAATATCGTAACCGTTTCGCAACCTGGCATGTGAAGCCGTTTTTGCCCGATGACGAAATCCTTGGCCAGCCCACCAAAAACTGCTTCATCATAATAGAGACCTGGCGCGCTCATGTTCTGGCGTGCCATCGCGATAGCGACGATGGATAGAGCCACCCAGATCGCCATGGTTACGATCAATTCGCGACGAGTCAGGTATGAGCTCACGCGGTCCGTGTGTCGAGACTGACCCATTTGCGGGAGCAAGGATTGCGCGGCGGCGAAAGGATTTCCATGGGGAAATGGCGCGGACGATAAAAATCGGAGAACATAGACCGCGGATACACAGGCAAAAGTCCAGCTACTTCAGCCAGCTCACACCATCGGTAAGAAGGCGAACGTGTTTGCCTCCGGGCAGGTTCCACATTTTTGCATCTACCAGTTCCACTTCTTCGCTCCGAATATCGACTAACATTCCGGCCGAAAAATCCGACGAACGCTGAAAATGGAGCCCGTTTACTGCTACCGGCGCGGGTAACTATCTGCACGCGTTGATCGTTTTACGACTCGCAGCTTTTGGCCGTGTCGTGCTTCCGCCTTCGCCGAGCCTTCGGCACGACAAGCGAGTCTGACGCGTATAAAAAAAGCCCAGCACTTTGACTAGCAAAGTGCTGGGTTCTGGCGATGTCCTACTCTCGCGCGGCCTATCGCCGCACTACCATCGGGGCTGCAGCGTTTCACTGCCGTGTTCGGAATGGGAACGGGTGGGGCCACTGCGCTATGATCACCAGAGTGCGATGCCGCACGGGCATTTCGCCGCTTTGCAGCGACGCAGGCGCGAGACCGAACTCTGAGGACGTTCCTCCGCGGTCAGCGACCGCGGCTACAAAATTTTCGAAAGAACATGATTTCCAATCGGCAATCGCAAATCGAAAATCGGCAATTACTTGTGATTCTCTGATATCTACATACAGGTTTTCGGGATTCTGCCGCCAGTGACGGCGGCAGCTACAACTTCGTCTGAGTTTTATTTAAGATCATTTGATCTTCCCTGTTTGCAACCCCGAATTGCTTCGGGGCAGCGTAACAGAAAGGCAAATGATCAAGCCGAACGGGTTATTAGTATTACTTAGCTAAATACATTACTGCACTTACACCAGTAACCTATCAACGTGGTGGTCTACCACGACCCTTCAGGGAGAACTCATCTTGGGATAGGCTTGGCGCTTAGATGCTTTCAGCGCTTATCCTTTCCGAACATAGCTACCCAGCACTGCTCTTGACAGAACAACTGGAACACCAGCGGTTCGTCAGACCCGGTCCTCTCGTACTA